>NZ_JASPHM010000029.1:0-3375 GCF_030229215.1 Corynebacterium sp. MSK150 | reverse complement strand
CTCAATCGGCATTCAAAAAGGCCAAATCTAACCCCCGCGACACGCCGAGCCAGACACACATTTTGACCCTTAACCCTTTAAATGGATATAATTAGACCCATGTTGATTTCAGGTACCGCTTTCTTGCGGTTGCGCACCAACCGCTAAGGCGGTTTCCTACCCCGTAGGTTAAAAACCGCTCCGGTCCTTTAGCCGGGCGGCTATTTGTCATGCCCGGCTCCCTTTCAAATCCAAGGAGCACACCTGATGTCTGCATACGGACACGGCCGTCACGAGCATGGCCAAAATTTTCTCACCAACCACAAGATCATCAACTCCATCATCGACCTTGTGAAACAAACCTCCGGCCCCATCATTGAGATCGGACCAGGAAGCGGTGCCCTCACTCACCCGATGGCCCACTTGGGGAGGGCGATAACGGCAGTTGAAGTGGACGCAAAACTAGCTGCCAAAATCACACAAGAAACCTCCTCGGCGGCGGTCGAAGTGGTCCATGATGATTTCCTTAACTTCCGGTTACCCGCCACTCCCTGCGTCATTGTGGGAAACATTCCCTTTCACCTCACCACTGCCATTCTTCGAAAGTTGCTGCATGCGCCAGCATGGACTGACGCTGTACTCCTCATGCAGTGGGAAGTCGCTCGCCGCCGGGCCGGGGTAGGCGCAAGCACGATGATGACGGCTCAGTGGTCCCCATGGTTCACATTTCACCTGGGTTCTCGGGTACCAAGGTCTGCTTTCCGGCCACAGCCAAACGTTGACGGGGGGATCTTAGTGATCCGCCGGGTGGGTGCCCCGAAGATTCCGATAGAGCAGCGCAAAGCCTTTCAGGCGATGGTGCACACCGTTTTCACTGCCCGGGGACGCGGGATAGGGGAAATTCTCCGAAGGGCAGGGTTGTTTTCATCACGTTCAGAAACACAATCATGGTTGCGCTCGCGAGGAATCGACCCCGCGACCCTACCTCCCAGATTGCACACCAACGACTGGATCGATCTCTTCCAGGTGACTGGTTCCTCTCTACCTCACCATCGACCCATTTCACCATCGGGAAGTAGTCAACGACCTCCTCAACGGAAAAACCGAAGCCGGCGGCGTTAATCCCCACCAAAACCGAAATCCACCAGTAGTACTAAAAGGGCTCTTCCGGTTTTAGAGTGCATTGATTAGTTCGCCGGGGGTTCGGGCGTGGCACAAGATATTGGGGTCCTTGGCTTTGTAGGAAAAAGGTATCTAATCCATCCGTACAAAACTAAGGACCTACTGTGCAGCCTAACGGAAATGTCATCGTCGATACCATCTGCCGCACCGCAAAACTAGGAACTACTATCACCGGTGCCACAGAAAACGGTGACGTCACTGTTATTGAAGCCGAACCCGTCGAGCCGATCAATGAATGCCCTACCTGCGGGCAGCCTGGAGTATTCCGCGACCACGTCATCCGCAGCCTGGTCGATCTGCCCATCGTCGGCCACCCAACAACTTCATGTGCGCCTTCCACGCTACCGGTGCACCAACAAGCGTTGCTTGCAGAAGATCTTCCGTGCTGGCCTTGCCTGCGCGCCCGACAATTCAAAGACCACGGACCAGGTGACCCACTGGATCCTGCAACGACTCTGCCTAAATCGGATGAGCGTTGCCGCTGCACCCAAGTCATTAGGCCTGGGGTGGGATATGAAGTGTCCCAGGTTTTGTTCCGTTTGATGAAACCCGTTTTTGAAACAACGTACGGAGCACAACGCACGCCGATGCCAAAGCTTCCGCAACATCGACTACCTCATCAAACCCACGACAGTGGGATTCACACCCTCAATCCCCACGCGTGCAAAACCATACCGCCTTACAGCGCGCCCGCAACCGGAGCGAAAAATAGGGTTATCATTGCGGCATGACAGTAAAGACCACGCCGTACATTTCTTTCCCTGGTAACGCCCGCGACGTATTCGAGTATTATCATTCGGTTTTCGGTGGTGATCTCGAGATGCTGACGTATGGCGAGCAGCTAGATAATGGAGTTGAGTTCCCCTTCGATCCGCCACGTGACGCCATCGCTCACGGCACCCTTCGCGGTCCTTTTACTCTTGGTGGAGGTGACGATTTGCAGAACTCTTGCGATCGCCTCACTCTAGGAAATATCGGATTCACCGTCGAGTCTGATTCCGTGGAAGAAGCTGAAACGATCTACGCTGCGCTAGCCGACAGCGGCGATGCGTCCATGCCTTTCGCCAAGGCGCCGTGGGGCGACTACTTCGGCATGGTGATCGACCGTTTCGGTGTTGGCTTTAACATCACGGTCCCAGCTAGTGCTAGCTCTCTGGACAAATCGGCTCAAAGGATGATTCGGGCCGAAGGGATCGACCTGAATAGGGCTACGCACGAACGTGCTCATGATGTGGCCGCGATGCTCAGTGATTTCAACGCCGAATTCGATACCCCGTGCCCGTCAATCGATGTTCTTACAGAGCGTTTTCAGTGTCTTCTTCGGCGCGATGACGTCATAGTCTGCATCGCTGACGGTGAGAAGTTACCTGCCGGCTTCGCCTTTGTGACGCTTCGACCCAGCCCCTACTATGAGGGGCCTATCGCGATGCTTGAAGAGCTTTACGTTCATCCCGAGCTTCGAGGGCGGGGGATAGGCACTGCCATCATGGACCTAGTAGAAACCGCAGTGTCTAAAGCAGACGTCATCGAGATCCAGATCAATGTCGATGAAGTGGATGTTGACGCTCGCCGCTTTTACGAGGGACGCGGATTCTCACATTACGAAGACGGGAACGGTTACCGCATGTTTTGCTACTTCAAGGAGCTCACGCGGTAGCCGCATGAGCCCCCGTGGTTGCCTAAGGGTAAAGGGAAAGCTGGCCAGAAAAGCTCTGAACAGCCGGAATGCTGTCGGACTAACAGTGTCTGGTTTGGAGACATCGTTCCGGATGTCTCACCACATCGATTCTCTGCGGCTTTCCACACCGAAGTGACGGCTGCTGAAAATAAGTCCGTGTGAGGCCCAGCTCTGCTGCTTTTAGCGCTTTCAGGAGCAGTTCTAGAGGTGTGTCTCAACCTATGAACGACAACTGAGGTCGCAACCAAGCCCCAGCTATCGCGTTTAAAGACCGCAAATGGGGCACAATCTTGGCCCGCATAGTTGCCTGTCCTGAGGAGTATCCGTGACGTTGCGGCTATCCGATTTCCGGGGTCCAGCCCACAGCCCTGGGTCTCGCACACCTGTCACTGTCATTCACGGTAGATAAGGGCGAAAAATTTCAAATTTCTGGCCCTTATCTACCGTGAATGTGGCCTTAGGGTTAAGGGTCAAAAAGTGTGTCCGGAATCGCGGATTTTCACGGATTGACCTGTAGGTTTCCGGAAAGTATATGC
>NZ_JASPHM010000028.1:0-8719 GCF_030229215.1 Corynebacterium sp. MSK150 | reverse complement strand
TCCTAGCGCACCGTCGGCCGTACTGATTATCCCAACGACTAGGACTTCACTTACACCGTCTACGCCCAGTCAGCCGGACTGGAAGCTGGCAAATCTAACCCCACCGACACGCCGAACCAGACACACATTTTGACCCTTAACGCCGTCCTGAGTCTTGAGTTAGCTCTGCTGGCTACTCGGCCAGCATATAGTCAAAGTATTCCGGCAGTTTTGCGGTACCACCCAGATGAAAGAGCCGTACCGCAGGGCGCAGGCGCAGAGCGCGAGTGTCGCTGACCGCCTCGTTGTAGAAGCGGTGGGCAAGTTGGATGCGGCCCTCGGCGTCGGCAAGCGCGGCAGGGCGACGGTCCGCGGGAAACTCCCTCACTATGGCGGCAGATAGTTCCCGCTCGGCCATCGTGCGCGGTTCGAAATGGCCCTGATAGAGCTCGGTAGACTCTGCTCGCTGAGCTAGCGCCGCGAGCTCTGGTGCGACCACCGCTGTCACCGCTGCTCTGCGGTCCAGCGCCGCCTGTAGCTGGGCCAGCGAGGCATCAGTGCGGATGTGCAGCGAGTTAAGCCGCTGGGCGGTAAAAAGCGCCCACAAACCTACGATGATAAGTAGGAAGAGGATTAGGGCAATTTCAATGGCCATCAACGCTTTACCCTCACCCTTGTACCGTCTTGGACAGTCTCGTAGACCTGCATCACGGCCGCCGCTACATGGTCCCAGTCATAGGTGCTGGCGCGTTGGACGCCATTGCGCACCAACTGGGCCCGATACTCGGCATCATCAAGCACCTCGTTAAGGACGCGGGCCAGATCCTCACTGTCTTCATTGCGAAAGAGTGCGCCGGCAACCTCGTCGGAATCGGCATTGCACACAGCACGGAAGGCTTCCAGATCGGAAGCAACAACAGCCGCGCCGGCCGCCATGGCTTCTACCAGCACGATGCCGAAGCTTTCACCACCGGTATTTGGGGCCACATAGACATCGGCACGGCCCAGGATTCCTGCCTTTTCGGCGTCGCTGACCCGGCCTACAAAATCCACGCCCTCGACCTCGCGGGCGCGGCCGCCGCCCATGATGGTCACGCGAATATCGTGGTGTACTTGGCGCAGCGCGCTCAACAGGATATCGAGGCCTTTGCGAGGTTCGTCCAACCGTCCCAAGAAGACAACTTCCAGGGGATCGCCGGGGGCCTTAGCCGGGCTGCGGCGCCGAGCCTGCGCGTAGACCGACGTATCCACGCCGTTGGGAATGAGGACCGGGTCGCCACCCAATTGCTCCACCTGCCACCGCCGCGCCATATCGGATACCGCGATGCCACCCCGGATCTTTTCCAAAAAGGGAACGAGAAAAGGTTTGGCCAAGGTCAGCACCAGGGAGCTAGACGCGGAAGCGTGATACGTCGCCACCAGTGGGCCTTGTGCCACGGCCAACGCGGTCATGGAAAAGCTCGGGGAGTTAGGCTCATGGATGTGCAAGACATCGAAGTCGCCCTCCTTGATGAATTGCTTTACCTTGCGCGTGACGTGGGGGCCCACGGACAGGCGGGCCACCGACCCGTTATACGCGATGGGGAAAGCCGGCCCTCCCTTGACTACGAAATCCGGCAGCTGGGTGGATTCCGCAGCGGGGCCAATGACCTGAACGTGGTGCCCTTGCTCAATGAAGACTGTGGCTAGATCAAGGATATGGGCTTGAACTCCGCCTGGTTCATCGAAGGAGTAGGGGCATACGATTCCTATACGCACTAGCTCTCGCCTTCCTGTGATGGCCCGGTGTGGCGGGCATTGCGGGCACTTTTGGCCGCCCGCGCTTGCCGACGCCTCTCTATGTCCACATTCCACTGCGGTTGCAGCATATGCCAATCCTCCGGGTGGCGGCGGATATTGGCGGCGAAGCCATCGGCCATGCGCTGAGTTGTCTCCTGCAGGTCCGTTACCTCGAGCTCAGGAGACACAGAGAGCCCCCAGCCCTCACCCTCAAACCACGAATGCACGACGTGCAGGGCGGCGCCAGTCTCTAGGGCAAGCTGTGCGGGACCGGCGGCCATATTGGCCTTTTCCCCCATGAAATCCACGGTAACGCCGCTTCGGGTCAGGTCGCGCTCAGCCAGCAGGCAGACCACGCCACCGGCTTCCAGCACCTCTTTGAGGCGGGCAAAAGGCGAGGCTTCGCCGCCGGTGAGGGGAAGAACCTCAAAGCCAAGGGTTTCGCGGTAGTCCACAAAGGCGTCGAAAAGCACTGCGGGCTTAAGGCGCTCTGCAACGGTGGTGAACTGACCATAATGGCCAACGAGGAAGACGCCCGCCATATCCCAATTACCGGAATGCGGCAGAGCCAAAATAGTACCGCGGCCGGATTGAGCCGAAGCATCAAAATGCTCAAGGCCTTCCAAGCCGCTGAGCAAGCGCTGATGCAACCCGGCGTCACCGTGGATAGCTGGCAGGCGGAACGCCTCCATCCAGTAGCGTATATAGGAGCGCACGGAATCGCGCACCAAGGCGCGGGTAACGTTTTCCGGGCCCACCACTCGCGCTAGGTTGCGGCGCAAGCCTTCCATTCCGCGACCGTTGCCACTTGCGTAGTCCGCACCCCAGCGAAAAAGCGTGCGCGCAATGGGCTCGGGCAGACGGCGCACCACCTTCCATCCCGCGAGGTAACCCGCCGCGGAGAGGTCTTCTCTATCCCACATGGTGTCACAACCTCCTGGTTTTAGGTGGTGCAGTACGAGCTACTGCTGCTCCTGGCGGGCAGCAATAACCATACGCTGGCACACGGTAAAGACGGAGCCAACGGCCAAGATCCACAGCGCTACCTCAATGGCATGCGGTACGCCTAGGCCTTCAAGGCCGATGCCGCCCAAGCCCAAAATGAGCCGCTCGGGGCGCTCGATCAGGCCGCCAACCATCGTGAATCCGGACGCTTCTCCCCTAGCCTTGATATAGGAAATGACCTGGGAACATACCAAGGTGACAAAGCACGCAATAACCGTAATGCGGGAAGAATCCGCAGAATAAATCAGCCACCATGCAATAGCACTGAATAATGCACCATCGGTGATGCGATCACAGGAGGCATCCAAGGTCGCGCCAAAGGCAGTAGCCTTGCCGGTCAGGCGCGCCATGGTGCCATCGAGCATGTCGAAAGCGGCGAAGAGGCCGGACAAAACGGCAGCGGAAAAGAGGTGGCCGGTAGGAATGAGGATCACCGAAATCGCAATGGTGACTATGGTACCCACAACCGTGACCACATTCGGGGTCAGACCTAGCTTCAAAAAGGCCTTGGCTATAGGTTCCACCACCACGGCGGCGGGCTTTCGCCCATGCACGCTAAGCACGCGAATCCTCCTCTTCCATCTCGCGCCATCCTTCTGCCAGTACGCGGCGCGTATCCTGCAGAAGCTGCGGTAATACCTTAGTCCCATCGAGGACAGTCATAAAGTTACTATCCCCGGGCCACCTTGGCACCACATGCAGGTGCAGGTGATCTCCCACCGAGCCGCCCGAGGCGCGACCCAGGTTGAGCCCTACGTTGATGGCTTCTGGGCGTGAGACCCGTTTGAGTACTCGAACCGCCTTTTGCGCGAAAGCCATCAACTCCTGAGATTCCTCTTGCGTGAGGTTCTCGAGCTGCGACTCCTTGCGATACGGCACCACCATAAGGTGCCCGGCGTTATACGGAAACAGGTTCAACAATGCATAGACGGTCTTGCCGCGAGCAATGATGAGCCCGTCTTCGTCGCTACCCTTCGGGGCCTCCACGAAGGGGTCTTTAGAGCGCTTGGCAATATAGGCCATGCGATAAGGCGCCCATAACCGCTCTAGGCGGTCCGGCTCGCCAGCACCTGAGTCAACGAAGGTCTCCGCCACCGCTTGGTTTTCAGCGACGGCGGAGCTGTCGGTTTCGTGTGTCTCTTTAGCGTCGGGCACTGATGAGCTCTTCGGTCGGCTGCTCGTTGTTGCGCTCTGCTACCCATGCGGCGATGAGCTCCACGGCTTCCTTTACCGGCACACCATTGACCTGGGTACCGTCGAGGAAGCGGAAGGATACGGCATCAGCTTCTACGTCGCGTGCGCCAGCCACCAGCATGAACGGAACCTTACCGGTGGTGTGGTTGCGAATCTTCTTCTGCATGCGGTCATCAGAGGTATCCACATCGGCGCGGATACCCTTCTGACGCAGCTGGGCGGCAACCTCTTCGAGGTGCGGGGAGAATTCGTCGGCCACCGGAATGCCCACCACTTGGTGCGGTGCTAGCCATGCTGGGAAGGCACCGGCGTAGTGCTCCAGCAGGACGCCAAAGAATCGCTCGATGGAGCCGAAAAGCGCACGGTGAATCATGATTGGGCGCTTCTTGGTGCCGTCCGACGCGGTGTATTCCAGCTCGAAGCGTTCCGGCAGGTTGAAGTCCAACTGCACGGTAGACATCTGCCAGGTACGGCCGATGGCATCGCGAGCCTGCACAGAAATCTTCGGGCCGTAGAAGGCTGCACCTGCGGGATCCGGAACCAGCTCCAAGCCGGACTTTTCTGCGACCGACTGCAGGATAGACGTAGAGCGATCCCAGATCTCATCAGAACCGACGAACTTATTCGGGTCCTTGGTAGAAAGCTCCAGGTAGAAGTCAGACAGTCCGTAGTCCTTCAGCAAGGAAATGATGAAGTCGAGGACCTTGGTCAGCTCTTCTTCCAGCTGCTCTTCGGTGCAGTAAATGTGGGCATCGTCCTGGGTAAAGCCGCGGGCACGGGTCAGGCCGTGAACTACGCCGGACTTTTCGTAGCGGTAGACGGTACCGAACTCAAATAGACGCAGCGGGAGCTCTCGGTAGGAACGGCCACGGGATGCAAAAATTAGGTTGTGCATCGGGCAGTTCATGGGCTTGGCGTAATAGTCCTGCGGCTCCTTGACGGTATTGCCCTCTTCGTCATATTCGCCATCGAGCTGCATCGGCGGGAACATGCCATCGGCATAGAAGTCCAGGTGGCCAGACTTCTTGAATAGGTCACCCTTGGTGATATGCGGGGTATTAACAAAGGAGTACCCAGCCTGTACGTGGCGGTTGCGGGAGTGGTTTTCCATCTCCATGCGCACGGTCGCACCATTCGGGTGGAATACCGGGAAGCCGGAGCCAATCTCATCCGGGAAGGAGAAGAGATCTAGTTCCTGACCCAGGCGGCGGTGGTCGCGCTTTTCCGCCTCTTCCACCATGGTCTGGTAGGCCTCCAGCGCCTCCTTGGACTCAAAAGCGGTGCCGTAGATGCGCTGCAGGCCAGCCTTGGACTGGTCGCCGCGCCAGTAGGCGGCAGAAGAACGGGTCAGCGTGAAGGCCGGGATGTACTTGGTGGTTGGCACGTGCGGGCCGCGGCAGAGATCGAACCACTCTACTTCCCCGGTGCGCGGGTTGATGTTGTCATAGTGGGTGAGATCGCCGGAACCGACTTCTGCGGCCTCGTCGGAGTCAGGGTCAACGTTACCCTTGTCTTGGACCAGCTCGAGCTTGAAAGGCTCGTCGGCGAGGGCCTTTTCCGCTTCCTCCGCGGATTCATAGACGTGGCGCTCGAAGCGCTGGCCGCCCTTGATGATCTTCTTCATGCGCTTTTCAATCGCCTTGAGATCTTCCGGTGTGAAAGGCTCGGCGGTCTGAAAATCGAAGTAGAAGCCATTTTCAATGGCAGGGCCGATACCCAGCTTGGTGCCAGGGAACTCGGCCTGCACGGCTTGGGCCATAACGTGGCCGCAGGAGTGGCGGATGACGGCGCGGCCGTCTTCCTCGCAGGCGGCTACCGGGGTGAAGGTGGATTCCGTGTCTGGGGTGTGCGACAAATCAAAGAGAGTGCCGTCCTCACCGCGAACGACTACGACAGCCTCCGGGCCCTTATTGGGAAGGTTGAGATCTCGCATTGCTGCGCCCACGGCCTGGCCGGCGGGCACGGTGAAGGAATCGTAATTGACCGGTACTGCGGGGATGAGTTCCGCCATAATCGCGCTCCTTTTTGCGCTCGTGCGTCGGCGGCATACCTGGCCGCGTCCGCTATTTAAATTTACGGATAGCTATTCTACAACCCTGCATGCTCGCAGAGCGATTTTGCCCACCATGATTCACGCCCATCGGCAGCAAGGGTGCCCGGCGGACAGAAATACATAGCGGAGCCAATATGGGTCAGCCATTCATTCATTAGGTCAGATTCATCCAATCGGGCCTGGATAGGCTCAAATTGTTTGGTGGGATCCTGCTGGTAGCAGATAAAAACCTGCCCAATATTGGATAGCTGCCCGTCCTTGCCATCGGGAGCTAACTCATAGTTATACGGGCGGCGTAGGATGCGCTGCTCTGGGTGGTCAGCGGGCGGGGCGGCCACGGCCATGTGTGAGTTCTTATCGATAACCGGCAGTCCATAGTCATCTACCGCATCGAAGTCCGCAGCGTCGAATTCATCCTTACCTGTAAGTGGGGCACCGGTATCGAGCTTACGGCCGATAGCGTTCTCGCGGGAAGAGCGATCCAGCTTTTCCCATGTATCCACGTTCATGCGGATGCGGCGTACCACCATCGCCGTTCCCCCATTGGCCCACTGCGGCCCCTTATCGATCCACACCTGGGCTGCGAAGTCCTCCTCGCTGCGCGGGTTAACAGTGCCGTCCTTTTGTCCGAACATATTGCGCGCGGTGGCACCCTTTTCCTGGCTACCATAGGCGTTAATAAAGCCCTGCTGCAGCCATTTCACGCTGGCATAGTGCTCGCCCGCACGCACCATGTGACGCAGGGCGTAGGTATTCATCAGTGGGTCATCGCAGCAGATCTGCAAGACGATATCGCTTTGTCCCCACTTGGGCTCCAGCGCATCGCGTTGAAAGGAACGCACATCTCCCAGCCACTGGGGCTTGTCCACTCCGAGCAGGTTAAAAACCTCTTCGCCTAGACCACAGGTGATAGTAAGGTTGGCGGGTTGCTGCACCATCTCCGGCTCTAGAGTGCCCAGCGGCGCCTCCCCCGTACACAGCGCGCGGGCGTCCTCGGTCCACAGCTTCATAAGGCTGGCGAACCCCCGCTTGTCGACGTCCCTTTTAAGGTCGAACCCCACCAAATTCAGGTGGGCCTGCGCTGCGGTAGCGATACCCGCTTGATGTTTACCGTCGAATGCCACGAGGGCGTCGGCAAGCGCAGGCCCATCCTGCGCCTGAGCATCCGGGGAAGAGCCCTGATCAGCGCAGCCAGCCAACGCGAAGGCGCTGGTCGATACCGCAGCGCCGGTGAGAAACCCCCTTCTGCTGAATCCAGACATAGCTAGTGTTCGTGTCCCTCCATCTGGTGGTCTTTCATATCGCCGTAGTCCTCATCGCCGGCGGGCATGCTGCGCGTTTGAATCTCGCCCAGATCGAGCTCTTCGCCGCCCTCTAGCTCCACTTTGAGATTGAGGGACTCGCCGGGAGCGATGTGGTTTTCCATCTCCATGAGCATGAAGTGGTCACCACCAGGTGCCAGCTCGTGGGACTCGCCGGCTTTGACAACCAATGGGCTCGACATTTCCTGCATCTTGCCATCGACAGTCTCATGCATTTGGTTCACCTTGGCATTGAGGCTGGTGGAAAATCCAGTGATGGTGATGTCCTTATCGGAATGGTTGACTAGGTTGCCAAAGATGGCGGTCATATCCTTGTCCTCGTTGGCTCGCACGACAGCGTCCTCAAAGGTCAGTTCTTTAGATTCCGCAGCGGAGGATGTTTTCCCGACACTAGTGGAAGCATCTGCCTTCGAGTCGGTGGAGTCATTTTGGTTTTGTGGTGAGCAACCCGCCAGGGCGAGGCCGGCCACAGTCAAGCCCACAAGGGCGATGCTAGAAATCTTGGACATTATTTTTCACCTTCCGAATCAATGCGACGAGACTTGGCAATAAATAGGGCAACTACTGCGGCGATTGCCAAAACGCCACCCACGCCCAGGATGATTTTTAGCGCGGTCGGCAGGCCCTCATCCCCATCCTGGGACGACGATTCAGCAGCAGCTGCCTCGGTGCTCTCGGTGGAGTCACCCTTGACGGAGAATTCCACTCCCCCGCGGGTAGCGTGTCCGTCCGAAGACGTGATCTGGAAGCCTACCTGGTAGTTACCCGGCCCAGGTTGGACGTCCGCAGGAGTTTCAATGGTGAGATCCCGCTCATGGAGCTTTGGTTCCTGGCTAAAGACTTTTTCACCAGTATCCACGTTGGTCACGGCAAAGGTATTGAAGTCTTCTTTGGGGATACCAGAAAACTCGAGGGTGATTTCCTTCGGAAACTCGTCGAGTTGGTCGCCGTCTTTGACCGAACCGCCAATAACGGAGTCGTGCGCGAATGCGGCAGGCATCGACCCGCCCAGAACCAGTGCTGCAGTGCCGACTGCTGCCGCTGTGCGGCGCAGCCGAGGTACGCGGTAGCCCATATATAGCTCCTTTTGTGTTGAAAATGCACAAGTTGAATTGTCAGACATACTAGCCGCGCGGTTTGCCGGAGCGGCAATCGCGATAAGTAGCGCGTCGAGCCATATGTCGGCGCGAACTGGGAATGAGTTCCTTTTCAGAAGTAAAAAGAGGCATTTATCACTATTTAAGGCATGGCAACTCAATTGCAAGCGTTCTTATCCCTGGACGCCTCGAAGTGGGGTCGCGGAAGAGCGGGGGTTAAGGGTCAGAAAGTGTGTCTGGAAACGGGGATTTTTAGGCTCTGACCTTTGAGTTAACGTCAAATATACGCT
>NZ_JASPHM010000027.1:0-9694 GCF_030229215.1 Corynebacterium sp. MSK150 | reverse complement strand
ATAGCCCGCCCAATCGGGTGGACAGACTATGAATCTTCGGTGCCCTGAGGTGGAACTGCTAACAACGAAATGGGGGGGAGCGGGGGCAAAGTCAATAATTCGAGTCTGGCATAAGTAGATAAGGATTGCCTAACCTAATACTGTTTCAAGTTATGTTCCCGATCGGGAATCGGCAACGGAAGCGAGGCGGCGACGATGAACAGAAAACGTGGATCGACCAGAGAACCCCTCTCCGGAGGGGGAGTCGGGGACGCGGGCCCGGACGGGACGGGCGACGGCGACGCCGTGGCATCGCAGACGGACGATGGGCGGTTGGTACACGTCGCACCGGTCGCAGCGGGTGGCCGACCATCCACCCGCGATATGCTCGGCGGCGCCATCGTCGAAGTGCGGCGCAACCCGGTGTCGTCGCAAAGCGGAATCGGCTACGAATGCCCGGACATCGACGTCGTACGCGAGGTGTGCCCCTCGATCCTCGGATATTCCTACCACGTCGCCTTCGATGCTCTCCCCGATGAGTCGGTGGAGAAGATCCGCACGTCGAGACTGTACGCGATGCCCGTCGTCTCCGGTCTGCTCGCCCGTCTCGGGGCGGCCGTGACGTCGCGGAAGGCGCGGGCGATGCGGGGTCGGCGGCCGAGACAACCGTCGTCCGGGCGACTGGCCCGGGTTCCTACAAAATGACCGCGGCCATTGCCGCCGCCACCGTTGCGTCGGTCGCGGGGAAGCCGGTCGCGCCGGGGTGCCGGGATCTCGTCGGCCACCCCCGGCTCCTCGAACCGGTCCTCGCCTTCGCCCGCGATGCGGGCATCCATATCGAAACGCCGCATGACAACCCGACCACGGGGCCACTGCCGGCAGCGGCCCAATGCGACACTAAAGAAAAGGAGAAACGATGACGGATCAAGCTGAACGGGGTGCGGCGATCGTCGTCCGCGACCTCACGAAGAGCTACCCGATTGCGGGCAAAGCCGGCACCGCGCCCGAAGGCGGGGCAGGTGCTCCGCCGGACGGCGGGCGTAAGGGAAAGCGCGGCGCCCGGATGCGCAAGCATGTGCTCGACGGCGTGAGTTTCACCGTGCCCGCCGGGTCGATCGTGTCGTTCCTCGGCCACAACGGCGCAGGCAAGACCACCCTCATCCGAATCCTGTCGACGCTCATCACCGCAGACTCCGGCGAGGTGAGCATCTTCTCGCGCGATGTGAAAGAGGATCCGGCGGGCGTGCGCGCCGACATTGCCACCACCGGCCAATTCGCGGCGATCGACGAGAACCTCACCGGCCGGGAGAACCTGGAGTTCTTCGGGCGTCTGCGCGGACTCGACCGCGCCGACGCGGCCGCCCGCGCGACGGAACTGCTCGCGCAATTCTCGCTCGCGGACAGTGCCTCGACGTTGGCGTCGGCCTATTCGGGTGGCATGCGGCGCCGCCTCGACATCGCCGCGTCGCTGTGCGTCGTGCCCAGGTTGCTGTTCCTCGACGAACCCACGACGGGGCTGGACCCGGTCAGCCGCGAAGAGTTGTGGGGCTTCATCCGGCAACTGCGGGACGACGGAATGACCCTGGTGCTGACCACCCAGTACCTGGAAGAGGCGGAGGCGCTGGCAGACCACGTCCATCTGCTCAAGGACCGCCGCATCGTCGCCAGCGGAACGCCGGAGGAATTGCGTCGCGACTTCGGGTCGCACGTGCTCCGCGTGTCCTTCGCCACCGCCGCCGAGGCGGAGGCATTCGCCCGCTGCCTAAGGGGAGCGTGTCTGGACCGCGCCCGCGTCGCGGGGAAGTTGGTGTCCCTCGACGTCGACCCCGGACCGCAGGTCCTCGAGGCGGTGGCGCGGGCGATGGAGGCCTCGGAAGCGTTGCCGGATTCGCTGAGCGTGTCGCCGCCCACCCTCAACGAGGTGTTCATATCGATGAACGCGGGGGGTGCGGCGCGATGAGTGCGACGTCGGTCGCGGCGTTCCTCCGTCGGGATCTGCTGCTGTTGCGACGCAACACCGCGTCGCTGATCTCCATGTTCGTCGTTCCTCCCCTCTTCCTGCTGTGCCTGTACGCGGTGTTTGGGTACTCGGCAGGGCAATCCGGCTTCGGGTACCTGCGTTTCGTGCTCGGCGGCTGCCTGTTCCAGGCGGCGATGTTCACCGCCGCGGCGTCGGCGATGGCGGTGGGACAGGACGTCGAATCCGGGCTCGTCGACCGTGTGCGCGTGTTGCCCGGGGCCACGGGCGGCTATGTCGCCGGCAGGCTCGCCACCGATGTGCTGCGGATGTCCGCGTCGATCGCGGCGCTGCTGATCGTCGCGTGGGCCTGTGGCCTCGACATGGCTCTCGGTGACGTCGCGTGGACAGTCCTGTGGTCACTGCTCGCCGCCGCGGTCCTGTCCCTGGTCACGGACGGGGTGATCCTGATGGTGCCCGCTCCGGTGTCGACGGCCTCATCGATCCAGGCGCTGGAAATGCTGCTGCTCATGTTCTCCACCGCGTTCATTCCGACGACCGCTGTGGACGGCTCCCTGCGCGACATCGTGCGCCACATGCCTTTTTCGCCGGTGATCGAGGTGATCAGGGCGGCGTCCCCGGGCGCCTTCCCGAATCACGCCGGGGAAGAGGCCGCCCTGTGGCTCGGTGTCGCGACGGTCGTCGGAATCGTCCTGTTCATCCGCCTGTTCACCTCGAGGAGCGAATCATGATCGACGCCATTTTCGTGCATCTGCGGCGCATCGTCCACACTTGGCTGCGGCGCCCTGACTTCTGGTTCATGACGTTCATTGCTCCGCTCGTGTACCTGTTCATCGTCAACCGCATGTTCGGTAGCCTGGTCAGGCAGCTCACCGGAGAGTTCGAACTCCGGAACGCGGTTATCCTTGTCGTAACGGCGTGGGCGTTCATCTTGGCCATCACGGGATCGTCCACCGTGTTCGTTGAACGCAGCAATGGCCTCCACGAGCGGTTGATCACAATGCCGGCACCGTACGCGGCCGTGCCGACCGCACGGATAATCGCCGAGTTCATCCGGATCATGGCGATGACGATCGTCGTCGCGGCGGTGGCCGCCTTGCTTTCCGACGGCCCCCTGGAGGTGTCCTGGTGGTGGAGGATCACGGTGACCGGCGCGATGGTTGCCGCGGCGGCCGCATGCACCGGCACGTACATCGCGTTCTCCATCACCAGCCCCCAGGGATCCGTGGCCCTTATCCCGTTGATAATCGTTGCGATGTTCGTCAACACGGTGCTCATGCCCGCCGACCACTTCCGTCCCCTCCTGCGCGGAATCGCCGGGCACACCCCCGTATCCGCGGCCGGCGAGGCCGTCAACGGTACCGGGGCTGCGGGTCTGGTGGTCTGCGCGGCCTGGTTCTTTGGTATCGCCGTGCTCGCGGCGTGGGGCATCGCCGTGAAAACGAGGCCGGGGGAGTCTGCATGACGGCCCGCAAATCCGAGCATCTAACCCGAAACCGCCGCGTGGACGCGGCCCACACACCCGGAGACAGAACCAGATGAAGTCGATCGCCCAGATCGTCCAGAACAACCGCAGGCTCCTCGCGGCCTACGAGGACAAGGTCCAGCCGAGGTTCCTAAGCCGCTATGCGCGCGAACCGATGGACGCCGCCGCCGTGTACCGGAAGCTCCGTGCGCTGGATCCCGGGCCGGATGCGCCGGCCCGGGTCCTCGACCTCGGTTGCGGAACCGGGTGGCTCGCCCGCACGCTCGCCGCTGAGTCTCGCTATCGCAGGGCGAACATCGTCGGCTACGACCTGTCGCCCAATGCGATCCGCATCGCCCGCGAACGCGCCGCCGCCGACGGGCTCGGGGCCCGGACGGAATTCCACGTTGCCGACATCCTCACGCCGCTCGCGGGAGAGCCCGGCGGGGCCTGTGAAATCTGGGTGTGTGGCGCGCTCCACCAAATGAAGGATGCGGGAGCCGCGCTCGGCAGGGTCTCCGGGCTGCTCGCCGACGGCGGCATCGCTTACGTGCAGACGTTCGTCGAGGATCCCGACGTGAACGAGCGGGTCGACATGGCCGTCATGGCGAAGATGGGCCACCGGGTGTTCCGGGGCAGCGAGCTCGAGGACCTCGCCGAAGCCAACGGGCTGAAGCTGGACGGAGCCTCACGCGCCGGCATGGTGTATTTCTGCACTCTCGCGAAGAAAAGCGCGATCGGGGAGGCGGGGAAGTGAGCGCCGTGGACGGGACCGTCGGCCCGTGGTCGCTGCTCGCCCCGATCCGGACCCGGATGCGTGCGGTGGTCGCGTTGTCCGTCCTGTCGTCGGTGGCTACCGTCGCTTCGCTGGTCGGCATCATCGACATCGCGATGACGTACCCGGAGGCCCCGGTGCATCGGACGTGGTTGGCCGTGGTTGTCATCGTCGTCGCCGCGACGGTGCGAATGGCTGCGGACGGCGCCGCCGGCATGCTCTCGCACCGGGCGGATAACGACCTGCAGCTCTACCTCCGGCGCCGGTTGGTTGCCCATATCCGGAAGCTGCCGCTGGGTTGGCTGGACGCCCGGCGCTCGTCGGGGATCATCGGGTCGGTTGAGAAGGACGTCGCGGCCGTCCACCAGCTCATGGGCCACACCGTCGGCGAGACCGTGGTGGCGGTGCTGGTTCCCCTGCTTTCCCTCATCGCGCTCGTCGCGGTCGATTGGCGGATCGCGGCGGTGGCGGTCGTCCCGGTGCTGGTCACCTTCGCCCTGATGGGCGTGATGATTTCGCGCGGAGCCGGTCTTCAGCGCGACTACGAGCGAGCCTCTGAAAAAGTGACGGCTGCGGTCATCGAGTTGGTGCGCGGCATCCCGGTGATGAAGTCCTTCGGACGCGCCAGCCAGGGCGCGGGCCGCTACGATGCTGCGGCGTCGTCGTTCGTCCGCGCGTGGTCCGCCTGGTCCCGGCAGTCGAACATCTATCTCGGGCTCATCGACGTGGTGACGTCCCCGATCACGGTCCTCGCAGTGGTGTGCGGCGCCGGCCTCGCTTTGAGGGACACCGCGGGCGGCAAACCGGAGGGTCTCGTCGCCGGGCTGGTTCTCGGCCTTGGACTCTCCGCGGCGATCGTGAGGGTGGCTATGAACTCCGAACCCATCATCGCGGGGATCGCCGCCCTGAAGTCCATCGCGGAGGTGCTGGGCACGCCGCCGATCACCGAGTCCGCCGAGCCGGTGCCCGTGCACGGAGGCGCGCTCGAGGTCCGGAACCTGGTCTTCTCCTACGGGGATGGGCCGCGGGTCCTCGACGGGATGTCCGCGACGTTCGAATCGGGGGCCCTCACGGCGCTGGTGGGACCCTCCGGTTCCGGAAAGTCCACCGTCGCCCGGCTGTTGGCGCGTTTCCACGACCCTGTCGAAGGCTCGGTGCTGCTGGGCGGCGACGATCTTCGCGACATCGCCGTGCGCGACGTGCACCGTTCGGTGTCGGTGGTGTTCCAGGATCCGCAGTTGCTCACGCTGCCCTTGCGGGAGAACATCCGGCTGGCCAGGAGAGACGCCACCGACGGCGAAATCATGGCGGCCGCGAAGCTCGCGAACCTCGATACGGTCATCGCGGCGCTGCCGAAGGGCCTGGATTCGGTGGTCAACGTCGACGTAACCTTTTCCGGTGGTGAGGCGCAGCGCGTGGCCATCGCGAGGTCGATTGTCACGGACGCGCCGGTGCTCATCTTCGACGAGGCAACCGCTTACGCGGATCCGGCTTCCGAGGCCCTCATTCAGTCCGCAATCGAGCGTTTGGCTCGTTCGCGGACGGTGATCGTGATTGCGCACAGATTGAGCACGATCCGCAACGCTGACCGCATCCTCGTTCTCGATGGGGGAGCGGTCGCGGAGGCGGGCACCCACGACGAGTTGCTTGCGCGCGGTGGTCGCTACCGGGATCTGTGGCGCGCGTTCGCCCTCGACGACGAACCATCCGCCCCGCGGGGCACTGAAGCAGACGATGAAAAGGCAGGGAACCGATGATCCGGGACTTGTGGTCGATGACGGATCGGCACTCGAAGATGACGCTGGCGTGGCTCATTGCGTTGGCCGCGCTTGCCGCGCTGGCACAGGGAGCGGCGTTCGTCGCGCTGCTGCCGCTGCTGTCGGCTCTGGCCGAGGGAGATGATGCGACGGCGTGGCGTTTCACCGGCGTCATCGCCGGC
This sequence comes from Corynebacterium sp. MSK150, assembly GCF_030229215.1. Lineage (NCBI taxonomy): Bacteria > Bacillati > Actinomycetota > Actinomycetes > Mycobacteriales > Corynebacteriaceae > Corynebacterium > Corynebacterium sp. MSK150. The sequence goes on along the minus strand of NZ_JASPHM010000027.1, from coordinate 3,558 downwards.
CTCGCGGCCGCCCATGCGGTGCTGTCCCTCGCCGCGGGGACGGTCGGCAGGGCGAATTCCGCAGCGGTGCTGTCGTCCCTGCTGCGTTCCCTGGGCGAACGCGTGCTGACGTTGCCACTCGGGTACGTCACCAAGTCCACGGCCGGCCGCTTTTCGGAGATGGCGTCTTCGGGCATGGCGTTCGCGGCGTCCGTGCCGCACGTGATCCTGCGGCCCGTCATCGCCGCTGTGGTTGCGCCGACCGTCATCGCTCTCGGAATTCTGGCGATGGATTGGCGCGTCGGGTTGGTTCTCGTCGCGTCGGCGCCGGTGCTCTTCTTCGCCTACCGGGCCATTGGCCGGGTCGGCGGGGAGTCGGACGAAGCGCATGCTGACGCCGTCGCTGCCGTCTCCGGCAGGCTGATCGAGTTCACCCGCGGCCAGCAGGTGATTCGCGCCGCGGGCGACGGTTCGGCGGCGGACGCGATGGTGGATGAGGCGATCCAGGCCCAACACGATGCGTTCGCGAAGGCGACGTCGACGCAAGGCGCGGCCATCGGACGGTTGGGCTCGGTCGTCCATGCGGTGTTCACGGCGGCGGTGGTCGTCGCCGTGGCGGTCGCCGCGACGGGCGGGATGTCACCGGCGCATTTGGCGCCGATGCTCATTGTGGTCGTCCAGTTCACCGGACCGATCACCACGGCGGGAGCGTTGTCCGGCGGTTTCGGCGCGGGCCGCAACACGTTGGCTGCGCTGCGTGACCTGCGGGCGATCCCCGCCCTTCCCGAGCCTGCCGCACCGGAGCTGCCCGACGGGCATGACGTGGAGTTCCGCGGCGTGAGCTTCGGGTACGGGGAGAAGAAGGTCCTCGACGGCGTCAGCTTCCGTGCGCCTCAGGGAGCGCTGGTCGCCATAGTGGGACCTTCGGGGGCGGGCAAGACGACGGTCATGCGGCTGCTGTCGCGGTTTCATGATCCGGACTCGGGGGAGATCCTCATTGGCGGGGTGCCCTTGCCTCGGATCGGCACCGACGGCGTGAACTCGCTGGTGACCCCGGTGTTCCAGGAGACGTTCCTCTTCGACGCGTCCGTGCGGGACAACGTGGTCTTCGCCGACCCCGGATTCGGTTCCGGGCCCGGCGACGGAGACCGCTTGCGCGAGGCCGCCCGGCGATCCGGGGTGGACCGCATCGTGGAGCTACTGCCTTCCGGGTGGGATAACCCGGTGGGGGAGGAGGGGACGCTGCTGTCGGGAGGCGAGCGGCAGCGCGTCGCCATCGCCCGGGCGCTTCTGAAGGATTCCCCGGTGGTGCTTTTCGACGAGCCGACGTCCTCGCTGGATGCGGCCACTGAGCGGGCGATTGTTGGCACGATGGAAGCGTTGCGCGGCGATCGCACCGTGATCGTCGTCGCCCATCGCCTGCACACCGTCCGCGATGCCGACCTCATCGTCGTGCTTTCGGAGGACGGGACGGTCGCAGAACGGGGCACGCACGATGAATTGCTGGCGAAGGGCGGCCGCTACGCCGAGTCGTGGACGTGCCGGACGGGAGGCTCCCCGGGCGCCTGATCCTCGTCCGTCGAGGACCATCGCTCCGGTCCGGTACCGGTGCAGTGGTCCCGCCACGCCGTCCCGGTCAGCGGGTCCTCGACGATGCCCTGGGCGACAGGGTCGTAATTGAAGCCGTAGTGCTCGGTGCGGTGGGCGGGGCACACGTCTTGGACGGTGATGTTGGTGACGCCGGGTTCCCGCACGAAGGAGTTTTAGTGGGGGAGCACGGCATTGTCGTGCCGCGTGCCCAGGAAGGTGTACCGCACGCCCGGTCGAGTGATGTCGCCGATGGTCAGCTCATTCAGCAGCATGGAACCGGAGATCTGCTGTTCCCAGGCAAGCGCGTTCGTTTTGCCGGCGTTTCGGGAGTATCCGTGGCGCATCTCGGGGTGGACGTCAAAGCGATCGGCTGCGCTGTGCGCCCGGGGCCCGTGGTTCGAGGCACCGGTACCGATGAGCTGTTCGACGACCCGGTCCCCGCCCAGCTCCCGGATGTAGTGGTGGGGCAGGGGTCCGCTGCCCTGCGAATACCCGACGAGGTTGACCGCCGGGGCTCCGGTCGCGGCCAGCACCCGGTCGACGACGGAATCCAGTGTTTTCGAGCTGTGGCGGATGTCGCCGCTGAACACGGCCCATTCGACGGGGTGTCCATCGACGACGAGCGGGTTGTCGGTGAACGTGTAGGCGCACAGCCCGGCCCGGGCGAGGCGGGACGCGAGGCCCGCCCATTTCGCGTAGGAGTCCTCCCCGGTCCCGGGAATGAGGATGACGGGCAATTCACCGTCCCGGGGCGGCACCGGAAGTCGTTGGTGCCGGGGGGCACCAGACCGGGCTTGGCCATGGACAGGGCCCGGGCGGCCGCGGGTGAGGTTTGCCGGCGGCTGGGCCACCGGTCGGGAAACCGCCGTCCGACAGCGACGAGGGGATTCTCGTCACCTCGTCGGGGTGTTCCTATATAGGTTGTCAACTCCGTGGGTGGGCTTGTTGGTGGTGTGAAGGGTTTCTGCTTCGTCTCGTAGATGTTGTTTTGGGTACCTTGAGGAGCCGGTTGGGCTTGCTGTGCAATCGGCTTGGATGGGGGTCTGGTGGCTTTAGGCTGCTGCGGCCTTCTGGATTGTGGGGATGTCTCGGTAGTGCTCGCCTTTTCGCATCATGGCGAAGAGGACGTTGAGGCGTCGGCGTGCGAGTGCGACGACTGCGGCGTTGTGTCTTTTGTCTTCTTTGCGTTTTCGTTCATAGAATTGCCGGGAACGCTCGTGGAATCTGATCGATGCAAAAGACGATTGCCATAGGGCGTTCTTTAATTTTTGTTGCCAGCGCGGTTGGGCGATTCGACATAATGGACGTTCCCGACTGAGTCGTCCGCAGTGATAGGCCTGCATAGGACGCTAGGTGCGCTGCATCGGGGAAGTCGGACATATCGCCAACAGTCATGAGGATCTGTGCTGCGCTACGTGGGCCGATGCCGGGCATGGATAAAAGAATCTCGGTTTGAGGAATGTCTTGAATGAGCTTGAGTACCTGTGCTTCTATTTCCTTGCGATGTGCTAGTTTGGCCAGTGCGTCTTTGGCGGACATTGCTACGCTAAGTTCGGGGTATTCTGCGCCGGCAATGGACACGGTCTGTGTGTGGATGGCAGCAAGCATGGCATGGATGACAGGCTCGGGATTGCGCGCTTTGTGACTGCGCGCAAAGGCTGCTAGGCGTGTTTTACCGATGCGTCGAATCTTGGTGGGGCCGCCGTATTTTGCAAGTAGGTGGAGGATCCATTTTCGGTGAATCATCTGTCCGTGCAGGACATGTTCGAAGGCAGGATTGGTTCCCACGAGCGCGGATCGCATCTGGTTAATTAGGCGTGTGTAGGCTCGGGCGAGGTCTTCGTCGATACCGTTGAGAACTTTTGGCTGGGTAAAGACTTCCTCAACGCGGTCGACGCTGCGCAGGGCGTCTGGAAGGTTAAGACCGGCATGGGCGATGACGTAGGCGTCGCGTACATCGGTCTTGGAGTTGCCGACGTGGATGCGAGA
>NZ_JASPHM010000026.1:0-14171 GCF_030229215.1 Corynebacterium sp. MSK150 | reverse complement strand
TAAGCCTGCACACGCTGATGGTACTGCAACCGGGAGGTTGTGGGAGAGTAAGTCACCGCCGACACCAAACAACAAAAACATAATTTAATAAACCAAAAGAAGGGGAGAGGACGGACAACCACCGTCCTCTTCCCTTCTTTCACGTTTTGCAGAAGCAGACGAAACCCGACGCCGCTTCGGCACACACGCTCATTGACATTAGACCTGGTGGAACTGCAAACACCCGGCAGGGGAGTAATAGACAACGAACCCTAAACCTTTGCTTTTACCCCCGCTGTTGTATGAGGTGCGACTCTGGGGATCCCTGCGGATTTAGGGCACCCTATTCGAACATAAACACCCCCACAGGGGGTACATGTTCACCAGTCGGGATACTATAAAAGCACTCGTTAGAAAACACATACGAACACTGTTCTTTTCTGCTGGAGTGCCGCACTTATGACTGCCACACTTGCCCCGCCCGAACCCGATGTTTCCCTCGACTACCCAAACACCCTCCTCATAGGCGACCACCCCGACACCGATCCCCTAGACGATGGTGATGTGCCGGAAGCGTTCTACACCACCAACGCACCCGGCAACCACATCGGCAAAGCCGGCACCTACACACGCAAAACCTCCTGGTTCCTCTACCGCGCCATCCTCCCCCAACTAGACGACGACGTCGATCTTAGCCTGACCAGCCTCGCCAAAGACCTCGGCATCTCCTACAACAAACTCCTAGGCTTCCTGCGCGCCCACTTCCGCATGCGCCAACTACCCCTAGTCACCGAAGTCCAAGGACAGCACTGGATACTCGACCTGACCAAACTGCGCATCATCGACCGCGAACTCAACAGGCTTGAAGATAACCCAGAGCATCTTGAAGCCATCGACGCCGCACTCGCAGACTTCCTCACCCCCACCACACCCAACCAAACCGTCCCCACCGACGCGGATCTGCGCCGCTTCATCCGCACCTTCATCGACACCCACCTGCGCCCCGAAGACAAAGAACAACAACCCGAACCACGACTGCGCATCAACTACAACCCCGATAACACCACCACACTATCGCTAACCTGCGATAGTGCCACCGCCACCATCATCGCCCGCCACATCGACGCCTACACCAACCAGACCACCACCACCACCGCCGCACAAGCACTCATCGACCTCATCTTGGAAGACACCCACACCAGTGTTGCCATCAACACGTTCACCACCAACCCCGACACCAACCTCGTCTTTCACCCCGGTGCCGGATGGATAAACCTCAACCACGCACCCACAGACAACACCTTCATCCGCCGACTCTTAGCCGACGAAACAGACTCCTACACCCCCAACACCGACATCCGCGCCTACACCCAAGGCAGAGATGCTACCTGCCGCTGGCCCGGCTGCACCGTCCCCGCCACCCGCTGCCAACTCGACCACCGCATCGAATACCACCTCGGCGGGCCAACCAGCCCAGATAATCTAGTAAACCTCTGCCAACACCACCACAACATCAAAACCGACCGCAGAATCCACTATATTCTCGACCCCATCACCGGAACCATCGCCTGGCTCCACCGCGACGGCACCTACCAACTAGACCACCCCACCGGACCACTAGCCACACACCACACCCACTGGAACCACACCTGGGCCCAATACCTCACACACCAACAACAAAGAACAGAAAGGAAGGCTAGGGAATAGACCTGAGCCTGCGGTGTGTGACTAGGGGAAGGCGCGTGCCAGGCTTTCGCATGCCGTTTTCCTCCTCAGGGATGATGTTGGCCGGAGGCCATGGTCGCTAGACTTAAATAGGTAATTTCCCATTTACAAGGAGAATTTGTCTCATGACTGATGCTGCGGCTCGCGCCGTTGACTTGTTTAAGCAATACGGAAGTGATGACACAGCCGTCGTCGCTCTTGATCATGTATCCATTGAATTTGGCAAGAACGAATTTACTGCGATCATGGGCCCGTCGGGTTCCGGTAAGTCGACGCTGATGCACACCATGGCTGGTCTCGATTCAGCGACTTCCGGATCAGCATTTATCGGTGATACCGATATGTCGGCGCTCAACGACAAAGACATTACGGCGCTGCGTCGTGACCGGCTGGGCTTTATTTTCCAGTCCTTTAACCTTGTGCCCACGCTGACTGCGGCGGAAAACATTACGCTGCCCACGGATATTGCGGGCAAGGGCGTCGATAAGCAGTGGTTTGAGGAGGTTACTAGCCGCCTTGGCCTAGCGGAGCGCCTGGAACACCGCCCAGCTGAACTGTCTGGCGGACAGCAGCAGCGCGTGGCCTGTGCTCGTGCATTGGTTTCTCGGCCGGAAATCATCTTTGGCGATGAGCCAACGGGCAACCTGGATTCGAATTCTTCGGCCGAGGTGCTCGATATTCTGCGAACCGCGGTGGATAAGGACAACCAAACAGTGGTCATCGTCACACACGATGCCAAGGCCGCCTCGTATGCGGATCGGGTGGTTTTCCTTGCTGACGGCAAGCTTGTGAATGAGTTGCACAATCCGACGATGGAGGCCATTCACCAGGTAATGGCGGAGATTGAGGGCTAAATGGCACGCGGAAACGCAATGCGCAGAGTATCTCTGCGTAATATTGTGGCGCATAAGTTGCGCCTTGGGCTGACGATTCTCGCGGTAGTTTTGGGCACTGCGTTTATTGCCGGCTCGTTTATGTTCACCAATTCGCTGAAGTCTACGTTTGACTCCGCCGTGGATAATCAGTTCCGCGGCGTGGATGCAGTGGTGAGCCAAAAGGACGACAATGGCGCGAAACTGGATGACAAGCTGCGCCAGAAGCTGGCTGACGATAAGGATGTTAAAAACATCAATATCGCGGATTCGGAGACCGTTGTCGCGGCCGATGAGAACTCGGAGGCCTATCAAACCCAGGGCGGCACGGCCAGCGTTGTCCCGTTCTACCCGGAAGACAAGGTCGTCGGTGGCGCCGATGAGCTGAAGGAGGGCGAGGAGCCTAGCGGTAAGGACGAGGTCCTCGTCAACTCTTCCGCGGCCGACAAGTACGACATTTCCGTGGGCCAGAAGCTGACTGTGGTTCACCCCGATGAGCAGGATACGGTTACCGTTTCTGGCATCTCGGAGCCTGCGGTAGACCAGGGCGAGAGCATCGTACTGAGCATGGCTGAAAAGGATTACCTGGAGCGCTACGGTGAGCCGAGCCAGCTCAAGGTTTCTGCAGCCGATGGCGTGGATGCGAATGCCTTGGTGGATCACCTGAACGAGAAGTATGAAGTCAAGGCGGAGTCGGGTGAGCGCCTGGCTGAGGAGACCTCGGAGATGATGTCTTCTGCCTTGAAGTTCATCAATTACTTCCTCATCGCGTTTGGCCTGATTGCGCTGCTGGTGGGCACCTTCATCATTGCTAATACCTTCTCGATGATTGTCGCGCAGCGCACCAAGGAGTTTGCTCTCTTGCGTGCGCTGGGTGCTTCTCGTCGCCAGATCACAAACTCGGTGGTGGTGGAGTCTGCCATTGTTGGTGTTCTGGGCTCCATTGTTGGCGTGGTTGCCGGTATGGGTTTGGTCGCAATCATTAAGGCAGTCATGAGCGCGCAGGGAATGCCGCTCGATGGCGGCTTGGGCCTGAGCGTTTCGGCCATCGTAGTTCCAATCATTTTGGGCACTATCGTGACGGTTGTATCCGCGTGGGCGCCGGCACGGCGCGCTGGCCGCGTGCAGCCGGTGGAGGCAATGCGCACTACCGAATCTGCTTCCGGAACTTCCCTGAAGGTACGCACGATTTTCGGTGCCATTATCTTGCTGGTGGGCATTGTTGCGGCGTTGGCAGGCGTGCTTTCCGACGGCGAAACCACCGTCCGCGCCATCCTCGTCGGCGTCGGCGCATTCGGCGTCATCGTGGGATTCTTCTTAGCCGGCCCGGCCCTGTCGCTGCCTCTGGTTCCCACGGTGGGCAAGGCAATCGGTGCACCGTTTGGCGCTATTGGTTCATTGGCGGCGACTAACTCGCGCCGCAATCCGCGCCGCACCGCCGCCACTGCCTTCGCGCTAACTTTGGGCGTGGCCCTAGTAACCGCTATTGGCATGCTCGGCGCAACGATGAAGTCCTCCGTGGCCGATACCGTGGAGCAGAACATCACTTCTGATTATCTGCTTTCCGGTCCTAGCTCCGGTGAGTTCCCGACGCCGAAAGACACGGGTAAACGCGCGGCGGAGGCCGAGGGCGTCGATAAGGTGATTACCGTCGGTATGGCTCCGGTGACCGTCGATGGTCAGGCATCGATGGATTATGGTCCAGAATTCCAACAAACGATGACTGCGGATGGAGATCCGTCGTCGATGATTGCGCTCGACATGGTCGAGGGCGATGCCAACTTGGAGAAGGGCTTCATTGCTACCGAAGATTTTGCCAAGGAACACGGCTGGAAGGTAGGAGAGACCTACAAGGTTACTTCTGCGGAAAAGGACAAGAAGGCCGAGGCCAAGCTGGTCGGTACCTTTAAGCCCACTGACGTGGTGCAGAATATGGTGCTCTCGCAAGACGTGGCTGAAAAGGTCGCTCCCGAGAAGTCCTTTACCGTCCAAATGGTGGGCGTCTTGGGCCAGGAAGGCTATGACAAGGAAGAACTGCGCCACAACCTAGAGGACTCGGTCAAGGATTTGGTCGTGGTTCAGGTTAATTCTGGCGAGGAGTATGCGGGCCAAGCCGCCGGATTCATCGACCAGATGCTTTCCATCCTGTATGGCCTACTTGCCCTAGCGGTGATTATTGCCGTTCTGGGTATTGTCAATACCTTGACCCTGGGTGTTATTGAGCGACGCCAGGAGATCGGTATGCTGCGTGCCGTGGGTACGCAGCGTCGCCAGATCCGCACGATGATCACTCTTGAGTCGGTGCAGATTGCGCTCTTTGGCGCGGTGATGGGCATCCTTATCGGCCTCGGCTTGGGCTGGTCCTTTATCAAGATCCTCGGTGATGAGGGATTGGATTCCGCGCAGATTCCGTGGGCGATGGTGCTCATTATGCTGGTGGGCTCGGCCATCGTCGGCATTATTGCGGCAGTATGGCCGTCGCAACGCGCGGCAAAGACGCCGCCATTGGAGGCAATCGCGGACTAGCCTAATAAGCCTAAGGTCTCCCTTCTTGGTACAAAGAAGGGAGACCTTATCGTATTTACGCGGCCATCCAAGCCCTGACTGCCGATACCGCATCCTTTGTTTTCATATCCGGCAGGTAGGCATGCATGGTGGCCAATGCGATGGAAGGAAGTTTCAGTTCATCGTGGTAACAGAGGTACCACGGGTGCTCCTCGGGTTGGAATTTGCGCTTGCTGGCCGCTAGGGTGCGGAATCCATAGAGCGGTTCGACTTCCTCACCGATGCGGTTGAGGGCGACGTCGAGCCAATTAGGTTCGTCTGGTTGTCCCGCCAATGGGGCGCCGGAAAGGGAGATCCAGCCGAGGCCTTCGTCATGAGCGATGAGCATCGCTTCTGAGATGAGGAGCTCGATGACGCCTTTGAAGCCGTGCTCATTGCGGCGCATGACGTCGAGAACGTAGCCGACAATGGCACCATTTTCGTATACCGGCATCCAGCTGGTGACACCGTGTAGAGTGCCGTCGGCGGACTCAGCCAGCAGGAGCCGAGTGCCGTCCACCATCATTTCCTCAAGACCGCCGAGGGTAAAGCCCATTTCAGGGAGGGCTTTGTCAGAGACCCAGTCCTCGCTCAGCGCGGTGATGCGGGCGATGGAGGCGATATCCAGCTCCTTCCAGGTGGTCCACCGTGTCGTGATGCCTTCCTTTTCTGCTTTGTTTCGTGCGGTGCGCACGTTTTGGAATTTCTTTCCCTTGAACTCTACGGATTCGCAGCTGAGTACGGCTTCTTCTGCGACCTGGAGGCGCTTTAGCTGCGGGTGCGCGTCAGCGAATTGTGCATTGACGGAATACCACGCCACCGTCCAGCCTTGCTCAGCGGCGAAGTCCTCGAACTCCGCGCTGATATCGTGGCCGACGGGAGCACCCAGTGTGAGGGCGATGCCATTGGAAACCCGGTACGCCACGTAGGAATCACCGTGGAAGAAATACCGGTTGGATTTCCACAGGGTCATAAAAGATAGGTGATCGCCGGTACCGGCTTCGAGTAAGCGGCGCGCGGTGTCGCGGTCGGACTCTTGGGCTGGGTCAACAGGACGGGAAAATCCGAGGTAGAGCCGTATAGCTACGAGGAGCCAGAAAGCATTTCCTACCCACTCGTAGATGAACCAAGAAAACATGGTTGCTGGTGCGACGTGGTGGGGGAGGATGAGCGCGACGACGGCCGGTACGAAGCGCAGTGGAGTTTCTGCAAGGATCGCCGCGAGGTTCGCCGGGGGTACGGTGTTGTGCAACGAGGCGGTGAGGATCCACAGGCCCGCGCCGATGGCGGCGGCAAGTATGGCGAGGGTGACCGTCCGAGTGAAGAATGCGCGGTTTTCGTGGGTGTGAAACAGTGAGCGGTTAATTAGCAGCATGAACAGTGTCAGTAGCCAGGGCAAGAGGACGAGCACGAGGTTGGGCAGGAGATAGCTCAGGCGGGCGTCATCCCAAAGCTGGTAGGTCAACAGGGTGATGGCAAGTACCTGGGTAATGACCGCCATCCACCACGCGAGCACGCGGCCGCGGGTAAGACCAAAGCACACCACTAGCTGGATGATGAACGGCATGATATTGGCTACCACGGCGCCGATGCCTTGGGCGCGGGCGAGATCGACTGCCGCGGTGCAACTGGCAGAAGGGACCGAATCCGCGCAGGACTGGGTGGCCTCCAAAGCGGATAGATGTGGGGTCCAAAGGAGCTGCGTAATCTGCGAAAAGGGGCCCTCTGCCATGGGGTCGAGTGCCACAAAGGCGGGCCCGATGGCCACACAGGCGACGCCAACTGCGAGGAGCACTCGGCGCTCTCTGATGGAAGGCGGTGCGGATTCGGGCTTGAAGAGCAGCTGTCCAGCCGTAATGGAAAGAGCGGCGGCAACGATGCCGAGGACATCGGACATGGTGCCGGAATAGAGCACAAAGGTAGCGGTAAGCACGATAAGCGAGATGCGTAGCCGGCGGCGCCACAGGCGGGGTAGTAGGGCGGAAGCAAAGCCGGCAGCACCGGCGATGAAACCGATTGGGGTGAGGAAGGTATCGCTAAGGAGATCATTGCCCCACCGGTTCAGGCCTACGGTCTCGATTCCGCGGGCAAGGACGATGGATAGAGGCACAGTAATGAGCTGGGAGATAATTCCAATCGCCAACGTGCGCAGGGAGCCCAAGCGCCATTCTGCAGGAACGAGCCACAACAGGATAAGGATCGACAGGATGATGGCGCCGCCGGGGTGCGCGGTAGTCAGCGCCAACCAGTGAGAGGTGGGGAAGTCCACTAGGTGGAGCGCCCACATGATGACTAAGACGGCCAGGGAAACAGGAAACCTGGTCAGGATGGTTTTAAGAACGGACATCGTTGGCTCCAATTCCGTCGAAGGGATCCTTAATCGCGGTCATGCCACCGCGACGGGCGGCCCAAGCGAAAGATTCGCGCAGGGCTGGGCGCCACACCTGGAAGGAGTGGCCGCCGGGGCGGGTGCTGAAGTAGGTTTTCATGCCGGCGTTGCGGGCGGCGTCGGAAAGCGAGCGCAGGGCGTTGACGGAAGCAGCGTCCTTATCGCCAGCGATGAAGATGGCCTGGGCGGAGTAGTGCTTGTGGGCGAGCAAGTGTGCGGGGTCCTGGTCATTGAAGGCTGACTCGTCGCCAGCGAAGAATTTCTTCACCGTGGCCGCGTGGTTGCCTATGGTGGGCTCGGCCTCGCCGGAGATGTCGATGATAGAGCCATAGGCTTCGGGGCGGTTGGTAGCGATCTGCAGAGAACAGGTGCCGCCGTAGCTTAGGCCGCCGACGGTCCAAGTGCGCTGATCCGGGTTGACCTTGAACTTCTGCTTGATAACTTGCGGCACGTCTTGGCTGAGGTAGGTCATGACCTTGGCCTGGGTGCTATCGGCGCAGATGGGATTGGCTGTTTCAGAGCCGGTGGCGTCCACGGCAACGACGATAGGGCTGCGCCCTCCATTCGCCGCCTGGAATTGGTCTGCGGTTTCGGCCGCTTCACCCGAACCGAACCATTGCTCTGGGCCACCTGGGTTGCCGTGCAGGAGGACGATGACGGGCAGGGTGTGGTCCGTCCAGTATGCAGGAGGGATATACGCCGTAGCTTGGCGAGCGGAGAAATGGGAGGTGGTGCCTGGAAGATCGACGTGGACGATCGCCGCACCGGAATTGGTGTGGGAAAACTCCTCGTAGCTCATTTCTTTTGCCACAGGGCGTGGGTCCAGGGAGGCAATATCTGGATAGGTTTGGTACTCCATGTTGATGATGCCAACCGTTGCCAAAAGGGAGAAGATTCCGGCCGCAATCGTGACAGTTTTGGGCTTGCGGAGAAACGCCGCCACGGGGACGAAAGCTGCGAGGAAGATATACCATGGAACTTGCCAGTGCTGGAGAAAGTACCAAGCGATGACGCACAGTAGGGCCGCGATGATCAGCGGCCACACCTTGCGTTGAAGGAGAATGATGATTCCTGCAATCGCGAGGATGGCGTAGAAAATCACGCCGTTGATGGGATCCGCCAAAGGCAGATTCAAAAGGAAACTCACCCGGAAAACATTAGGCCTGTGCAGGACAAAAGTAACTGCTAGTTAGCTGGGAGTTTGCCCCTCAAATGCCGTGATAAATGCGTGTCGCCCAAATGGTGCCGCGCCAGGCTAAAACGATGCCGAGTCCGATGGTCCAGAAGAGGTACTTGCTAAGCCGCCACCACTGCTTGCGTTTGATCATCTCGCCCAGTTCCTTCGCCAATGTGGACCAGGTGGACAGACCGCCGGCGAGGCCGAGGGCGAGGAAGGGGTGAATAAGGGGGGCGTCGGCAAGCTGGGCGAAACCATAGGCCAGGCCAAGGGCTAGGGAACCCAAAATATTCGCCACGAAGGTGCAGTAGGGGGCGGGGACAAGCCGGGTAAAGCCATAGCGCAGGCTGCCGCCGATGAAACCGCCGAGAAGGACGCACAGAAGATTCATCGCAGCTTGTCACCCGCCAGGTAGCCGCCCACGCAGCCGATGATGGTGGCCAGGACATAGGCCAGGGCCACGGTCCAATGTGCCTCGGAGGTCAGGAAAGCGAAGGTAGCGAAGCTGGTGAAACCGCCGAGCACGCCGGTGCCCCAAAAGGGGCCGGGGCGGAAGTAGCCCATGAGCGCACTGCCGAGGATATTGATGACGAGCAGTGGGAGCATGCCGCCGCCGAGCGCGGCGGAGAGGAGGTACCTGGCCGCCGCGCCGAGCGCAGCGCCAGCACCCACGACGAGGAACTGAGGCATGCGGCCTATGTTACTTCCAGTCCATCCCCTGGGACTCTACGAACGCGCGCACCTCATCCACTGGCTTATTGAGCTTGGGGTCAAAGGCTAAGTACGCCTTGGTTTCGCGGGCCACGAGGCCGGAGAGCAGGAGCAGGCCAATGAGGTTCGGGATGGCGATGAGGCCATTGGCCAGGTCCGAGAAGGTCCAAGCGAGCTCGAGCTCCGAGACGGAGCCGACAAAGAGGAGACAGGCGAAAAACATGCGGTAGGGGATAGAGGCCTTGCGGCCGCAGAGGGACTCCAGGGACCGCTCGCCGTAATATGCCCAGGCCATGATGGTGGAAAAGGCGAAGAAAATAATGGAGAGCGAAACGATGGTGCCGCCCCAGTCACCTGGGAGTACGCGAGAAAAAGCCTCGGCTGTCATGATTCCGGCCTCGTCGCGGCCCATATCCCAGGTACCGCCCACCACAATGACCAAGCCGGTGATGGTGACCACGATGATGGTGTCAATGAAGGTCTGGGTCATCGATACCAACCCCTGGCGCGCCGGGTGCGGGGTCTTGGCAGCCGCGGCGGCGATGGCGGCGGAACCCATGCCGGATTCATTGGAGAAGATGCCTCGGGCAACACCGTATTGAATGGCCATCATGATGGTGGAGCCTACGAATCCACCGCCGGCGGCGGTGCCGGTGAAGGCATCGCTGAAGATCATCGCAAAGGCGGCGGGAATCTCCGCGGCATGCGAGAAGATTACATAGAGCCCGCCCAGGACGTAGACGATGATCATCAACGGGACGAAGGCGGCGGTAATGCGCCCGATGGCTTGGATTCCGCCGAGGAGCACGGATCCCACCAAGACGAAGAGGATCGCACCGGTGGCCGCTGGGGCGATACCGAAGGTTGATTCCATATTGGTGGCCACAGCATTGGCTTGGGCGAGGTTGCCGATGCCAAAGGAGGCGCAAATTGCAAAGATGGCAAAGAATACTGCGAGTACCGATCCGAGTGGTCCGGGGATGCCACGCTTCAGGTATTGCTGTGGCCCGCCGGACATCTCGCCCTTGGAATCCGTAGTGCGAAAACGCACGCCCAAGTAGGCCTCGGTGTACTTGGACGCCATACCCACGAGGCCGGTAATCCAGATCCATACCAGTGCGCCAGGGCCGCCGATGGACAGCGCGGTGGCCACGCCCACGATATTTCCCACTCCCACGGTGGCGGCAAGGGCGGTGGTCAGCGCCTGATAATTGGAAATATCACCCTCAGTGGAGTCGTCGCCGGAGTCGCTGGCGAAGACGTGGCGCAGTGCGCGGCCGAGTGCGCGAAACTGGAGTCCGCCCAAACGAATGGTCAGCCACAGGCCGGTGCCCAACAGGAGGGGAATGAGGATGAACGGTCCCCACACCACGGTGCTGATGGCGGAGAGGATGGAATTAAGCGAGTCCATTCTGTAAATCTAGCGAACTATAGAAATGGAGTAAATTTGCCCATACCCCCAGCCGGGGGAATATTCGTCCTGCGCAACTACGGGAGAGCAGGCAAGCTGGGATGGCATACCACCCCAACCCTTCAAGGAGTACGCCATGGCCCACGAGCGCGCCGGCACGCTGGCGCAGCCCGCGGATCTTATTGATATCGCAGAATTGGTCACCGCCTACTACACCCGTACCCCGGACGCCGATAACCCGGATCAGCAGGTGTCCTTCGGTACCTCAGGCCACCGCGGCTCCGCGCTGGATCGAGCCTTTAATGAGGCTCATATCCTAGCGATTACCCAAGCCATTGTGGATTACCGCGCGGAACAAGGCGTTGCTGGGGCGATTTTCATCGGCCGCGATACCCACGCGCTGTCCGAGCCTGCCATGGTCTCCGCCCTTGAGGTGCTGCTGGCCAATGGGGTGGAGGTTCGCGTCGACGAGCGCGGCCGCTACACGCCGACCCCAGCGGTCTCCCATGCCATCCTGACCCACCCTGGCGCCGATGGCATCGTGATTACCCCGTCCCATAATCCTCCCCGCGATGGCGGCTTCAAGTACAACCCGCCTACCGGTGGCCCGGCCGACGCTCAGGCCACGGATTGGATTGCGGGCCGCGCGAACGAGTACCTGCGCGCTGGGCTGGAGGGTGTGAAGCGGACGTCTGTCGCGGGCGTGCTGGACGAGCGCTGCGTGAAGCACGACTACGTGCACAACTACGTGGCTGACCTGAAGAACGTGGTGGATATGCAGGCCATTAAAGAATCCGGCCTGCTCATCGGCGCCGATCCCATGGGTGGCGCTTCCGTGGATTATTGGCAGGCCATCGCTGACCATTACGAGCTCAACGTGACCGTGGTGAATCCGGAGGTGGATTCCACTTTCCGCTTTATGACCTTGGATACGGATGGAAAGATCCGCATGGATTGCTCCTCGCCGGATGCTATGGCCTCGCTTATTGACGCCCGCTCTAAGTTCGACCTTGCCACCGGCAACGACGCCGACGCGGACCGCCATGGCATTGTCACTCCCGATGCCGGACTCATGAACCCCAATCACTACCTCGCCGTGGCTATCGAGTACCTCTTTAGTCACCGCCCGCAGTGGGGGAGTGCCGGTGTGGGAAAGACCCTGGTGTCTTCCTCCATGATCGATCGCGTGGTGAAAAGCCTAGACCGCGAATTGGTGGAGGTGCCCGTCGGCTTTAAGTGGTTTGTACCGGGGTTGCTCGAAGGCACCATTGGTTTCGGTGGCGAGGAGTCTGCCGGGGCGTCTTTCCTGCGCTTCGATGGCTCCGTGTGGTCCACCGATAAGGACGGCATCATTATGGATCTACTCGCCGCGGAGATTACCGCCGTCACCGGCAAGACTCCGTCCCAGCGCTACGCAGAACTGGCGGAGAAATTCGGCGCCCCAGCCTATGCCCGCACCGACGCCCCCGCGAACCGCGAGCAGAAGGCCATCCTCAAGAAGCTGTCTCCTGAAAAAGTTTCCGCCACGGAGCTAGCAGGCGAGGACATCGTGGCCAAGCTGACGGAGGCACCCGGCAACGGTGCGGCCATCGGCGGCCTGAAGGTAGCGACGAAAAATGCCTGGTTCGCCGCTCGTCCTTCCGGCACTGAAGATAAGTACAAAATCTATGCCGAATCTTTCTTGGGTGAGGAACATCTCAAGCAGGTGCAAGCAGAAGCACAGGCAGTTGTTTCCCATGTATTAGGGGTTTAACGCTACACTCAACCTCGTGAGTAGCAAGATTAATGGGAAGCTGGTGCTTGATGTCATCAGCTTCATTGCCCGCTTTGGCATGGCCTGGGTGTGGATTGACGCCGGCGTGCATAAGCTTGGCAAGACCCTAGACATGACCCAGGCCATCAAGGGCTATGACATCTTTACTCCCGATTGGGCCGGCTACCTCGCCATTGTCATTGGTCCGCTCGAAATCATCGGTGGCGTGCTGCTGCTGCTCGGGCTATTCCTGCGCCAGTCCTCCATCGTGGCTACCTGCGTGATGCTGCTCTTTATGGTGGGCATCGCACAAGCTTGGGCCCGTGGACTGGATATTGACTGCGGCTGCTTTGGCTATGACGCCCAAAACCCTGACCGAGGAATGGATTATGCGAAGACGCTGCTGCGCGACGCCGCATTTCTATTCCTGACCCTATGGACCATCAAGCGCCCCTTCACCAAGTTTGCCCTTCACCCCTAAGCGGTGGGCAAGGTAGGCTGGATTGGTCCGAAAATTTTGAAGGCAAGGTTCAAATGAGCAAAGTAACTGACCCTAACGCCAAGGGTGGCAACGGTTTTATTTGGGGAGTCGGCGTACTCCTCGTCATCATTGCCGTTGTTATTGGCTACATCGTGTGGAATGGCAAGCAGTCGTCCACGGATTCTGTCGATGCCCTTGAAGCCAAGGACGTAAATATGTCCATGGAGTACAACGACGGTGCTATTACCCTTAAGTCTGAAAGCGCCAAGAAGGGCACCCCTGAGGTGGATCTCTACGAAGACTACTCCTGCCCGCACTGTGCCGAACTGGCTCAGGCCACCGACGGTGACATGCAGAAGGCCATCGAAGACGGCAAGCTGATCGTCCACGTGCGTACCCTCAACTTCTTGGATGGTGAGGATATTGAGAACCAGGAGGGATACTCCACTAAGGCGGCAGCCGCTATGTCCGAGCTGGCCAAGTCTGGTGATATCAAGACCTACTGGAACCTGCGTGACTACATGCTGCAGAACCAGCAAAAGGTGGCTACTTCGTGGGACATCAAGGATATTGCTGACGCCGCCAAGGAGTTTGGCGCGGACGATGATGTCGTTGATTCCATGAAGGATGTGGACGTCAAGCAGGGCAATAAGGTGGCAAAGACTAACTACGACAAGCTGGATAAGGAAACCGGCTCTGTCTCCTCGCCGCGTATTGTCAAGGATGGCAAGGATGTTCCATCAGAAAAGGATCAAAAGGCCGGCAAGAACCTGGGTGACTGGGTAGAAATCGTCACCAAGTAGCAGGCGATTTGGAGAGTTAAATACCCTCCATGTATATTTAAGCGAGTTGCAGCCCACAGGGTTGCACCTCGTTTGAGGGGCTATGGCGCAGCTGGTAGCGCACCACACTGGCAGTGTGGGGGTCACGGGTTCGAATCCCGTTAGCTCCACAAAATAAAGGAGAGGAACATCAGTTCCTCTCCTTTTTTCTTGTTGCGGAGGGCTAGAGCTCCGCTAGATTCTCATCGAGCATGCGCTGATCGATAGCGAGGGTTAAGGGTCAAAATGTGTGTCTGGCTCGGCGTGTCGCGGGGGTTAGATTTGGCCTTTTTGAATGCCGATTGAGT
>NZ_JASPHM010000025.1:0-18345 GCF_030229215.1 Corynebacterium sp. MSK150 | reverse complement strand
GATGCAATATCGAAATCAGACCCTTGAAGCCCTAACCGCCTAGAATTAAACCAGTCCAACTTTCGGGGGCCAGTTCATTTACCGCCGCGGCGCCTTTTTGCATACCTCCAGAGTGGCTCTATCGAGCAGCCCGCCTATATCGCGTCGAGGACGCGTCCGAGCGCCGCGGAGATAGCCTCAGGGTCTTCGAGAATCACCATGTGCCCGGAGCCTTCCACCGTCTGCAGGCTCGCGGCGGGCCAATTCCCACAGAGTACTTCGGATTGCGAACGCGGGGTCACGATATCGGCGGTGCCCACCACTACTTCACCGTGGAGCTTCGCCAGCCTTTCGGCGGCGCCGTACTCAGCGTGTTCCAGAAGATCATCGAAGAAGCCAGAGTAGGAGGCCAAGGGGGTATCGAGAAGCATGGCAACATGGAACTGCAGCTTCTCCATCTGGGGAAAGCCGGCTAGGGTCACGGCAAAAAGCGGGGCAATAAAGCGGGCAACTTCGAAGCGGGCACTATCGACGCGCCCGGGCAGGCGCAGGCACAAGCGGTAGAGCGCGTGCAAGGACTTGGACTGCAAGATCTGGGCCACACCCTTGGCCGCAAAGCGACGCATAGAAGTAGAAATCAGCAACGCGCCCTTGATGCGCTCATACACCTCGGCCGGCGCACGGCGGATGAGGTTCAAGGCAACCATGCCGCCCAGGGAATGACCCACGATGACCAAGTTGCCGCGGGGAGCGCGCTCGCGGATGACGGCTAGGACGTCGTCGGCAGCCGCGTCAACGGTGCACTCTCCTGGGGCGACCGTGGAGGACTGCCCATGCCCACGCAGGTCCACCAAGAGTGCACGCGCGTTGCGGTCGCGCAAGTAATTGGCCTGGTCATAATAGGCTTCTGAGGACAGGCAATAGCCGTGAATGAACACCACCGTCACCGGGGCGTCCTGCTGGCCTACTTCGTACCAGGCGATGTCTAGGCCATCGTGGTCCACGGTGCCGGACGCGCTGATGTGGGTAAGCCCCGGCTCGGTAGAGGGATCATGCAATCCGCCATAGAGCTTTTCTAGCTCGGCGCGGTGCGAGGGGCGCAGGCGCTTGAGCCAACTACGCGCCACAACGGAAGAACGTTTTCTCAATGCCATAACGGGATCAATACTAGACTGGTGGGCATGGCAAACGACCTCAGTGCCCAATTGCAGGCAAAGTTCAATGCGAGTGCGCCGGATAAGGAGCCGGAACGAGATACTCTTAGCCAGCTCATCGCACTCATCCACAAGGTCACCGGGACCGAGGAAGACTTGGGCCGCGAGACCCGCCTGAAGGATATCGGCGTGGAGTCGCTCGATCTGGTGGAGCTCACCGTGCGCGCGGAAGAGGCCTTCCAGGTGCGTTTTTCTGAGGAGACGATGCTCAACAGCGAAACCATCGGCGATATCGCCGAGTATGTGGAGGATCACCAATGATTTCTTATCTATCCGATATGGACGGCGTGCTCATCAAAGAAGGTGAGATGATCCCTGGCGCCGATAAATTTATCCAGGCACTTAAAGACAACGACATCGAGTACATGGTGCTGACCAATAACTCCATGTCGACCCCGCGGGACCTATCTGCACGCCTGCGCAATACCGGTCTGGACATTCCCGCTGAGCGCATCTGGACCTCCGCTACCGCTACCGCGAACTTTCTTTCCAGCCAGGTAAGCTCCAGCAAGGCCTACGTAGTGGGCGAATCCGGCCTGACCACCGCCATGCACGAGGCAGGCTGGATCCTCACCAACGATGACCCGGACTTCGTGGTGCTTGGTGAGACCCGCACATACTCCTTTGAGGCGATTACCACCGCCATCAACCTCATCCGCGATGGTGCACGCTTTATTGCCACCAACCCGGATGTCACCGGCCCTGCCCCCACGGGCGTACTTCCGGCTACCGGCGCCGTAGCTGCGCTGATTACCGCCGCCACCAACCGCGAGCCTTATTACGTGGGCAAGCCTAACCCGGTCATGATGCGCTCGGCGCTCAATCATATTGGTGCCCACTCGGAGCACACGGTCATGATTGGTGACCGCATGGATACAGACGTCAAGGCGGGCCTTGAGGCCGGCATGCGCACGGTCCTGGTGCGCTCCGGCATCTCCGATGACCGAGAAATTTCCCGCTACCCGTACCGCCCGTCGGCCGTGCTGAAATCCGTGGCGGAGCTGCCAGAGAAGATCCTGGATCCTTTCGCAGAGGCGGAATAGTTCTTTCGCAATCGCACCATCCGGCGGCAGAAGCAAAGGGGTTGGCCAGCAGCAGCTGGTCCAACCCCTTTCGCGCCTTCTACGGCAGGCGCACGGCAGCAGTAAAGCCGTGGCGCTGCGCGAGGTAGCGCACAACGCAATCAAGCGCGTCCAGCTCCTCGCGGGTGCCGGTAAGCACCTGGTGGCAGCCGATACCGCTGCCAGCGTTGGCGCAGGCGCTCCCGCCCTGGGCAAGCGCCGCTACGGAAAGCCCATCCCGGAACCAACGAGTGCACCACTGAGCGGTCAGTGGGTCATCGCCCGGAATGATAAATTCCGACTCGGTACGGATGCACCGATCCATGGCGTGTTCAATCTCCGAGCGCAGCTTGCGCGGCATCCCGGAAATCTTAAGCACACCGGTGACCACGGTGGCGCCGCCGTTGACGGAGGGCCACGTGGAGGTGGAGGCCGGCTGTTCAACCGGCGCAGGGTTAACGCACGTATTCATAGCCGATTCTCCCTCGACATAGATCACCACCGCACGAGGCCTGCCGGCCCGGCGCGATGCAAGACGAGCTTCGTCTTCCCCAACGAACTGTCTGATGCGTCTGCTCACAATTTTCCTGCGTCACACCCCTCCCTACAACCCTCAACTTTCACTTCAACCCCCATTCGCTAAACCTCAACCCTAGGTACAGACTGGGGTCAAAGTTGCAGGTGAAACCACTGTTACAAATGTGAAATTTGGAGTTTGCTGAGAAAATTCTCACCTTCCTTGACGGCGGGCAACAGAAGCCCTGCTCACGCACGGGAACGCGCTACTAGGCCCGCACGCAACCGCCGCCCGTGCGCTCACGCCGGCTTCCCGCGCAGGATGGCCACATTTCGCACGAAATTCCCCAATTTCTCCCCGCCCCACGGGGGAGCCTTCCACCACTCCACTTTCCCCAGTGGAAGGCGCTCGTTCCACCGAAGCGGGCAGATTACAAAGAGTTCCAGATGGCGGTATTCGTATCGTGCCAGAGCGGCTTGCACCATTCGCCAAAGTCGCGGTTTGTGAGCGCGACCATGGCATAGTCGCCGGCGACCCAAAGGTAGGTGCCGGACATGCCGAAGTGACCGACGGCGTCGGCAGGCAAGGCGCCCATCCAGTGATCCTTATCGCCGCGGATTTCAAAGCCTAGACCCCAGGTGCAGTCTTTGAAGCTGCCGTAACCCGGAACGATGCCGCGCAGGCCGCCGAAGTGCACGCGGCGCATATCGGCCACGGTGGAAGGGTGCAGGAGTTGTGGGTGCTGAACTTCCGCAGCAAAGGCTGCGAGGTCCTCCACTGTGGAAACCAAACCGTGCCCGGCCGAGCCTTCCAGCCGGGTGGACTCCATACCCAGCGGGGCCAAAATGCCTTCGCGCAGGTACTCGGCAAAGTCCATGCCCGTAGCTTCGGCCACGGTATCCGCGGCCCACTCATAACCGGCCGAGGAATAGATGCGGCGCTCGCCCACCGGCTTCTGCGACTCCCGGGAATCAAAGGAAATCCCAGAGGCATGCGCAAGCAGGTGCTCGAGCGTGGAGCCCTCCGGGCCGGCGGGCTGCTCTAGCTCCACGGCTCCTTCTTCCACGGCCAGCATCACGCCGTACGCTGCGACCAGCTTGGTTACCGATGCCACCGGAAACTCACGGGCGGTATCCCCCACCGTTTCTTGCACCTCGCCACGGTGCAGCAAGGCTCCGGCCACCGTATCCGCGGGCCACTGGCTAATTTGGCTAAATTCACTCATACTCTCTAGCCTACTGAGCCACATTCGGAAGGACTGGACCGCTTTGGGCGCGCCTTTTTGAACCGGTCACTCCTTTGGCCTACTGGGCCCGCGTACGATTTGGGTTCACGAATCCCACATACCTTAGGCCTACTGGGTCCCGCACACCTTAGGTCCAAGGTGATCGGGCCGATCTGAGCGAATGGACCCCTCAATTCAACCCTAAAGGCCTCAAATCAGCCCGATCAAACTGGACCTAAGCCACAGAAGCCGGCGAAAGCCCCTCGAAACCGGCCAACCGCCAGACGCGTCAGCCCCACAGGAGGCCGTCCAAGTAAACCACCGGTTAAAACAACAAGAACATTTTATGGAATCGAGCAGGAAACGGTTGCACACCCATTAGACATGAGAAAACTTTCAACCATGTCTAATAATTCTAAGAACACGGGCAGCGCAGTTAACCGCCGCCGATTCCTGCAATCCACCGGTACCGCCGGTGCCGCCATCGCTTTGTCCGGTGCAGCCGCCAACGCCCAAAGCAGCCTCTCGCCGCGCGTGGAGCAGCACATGGTGGAGCCCAAGCTGGGCGAGCGGCCCTTCCTCCACGGTGTGGCCTCGGGTGACCCGATTCCGGATTCGGTCATCTTGTGGACCCGCGTGACCCCGGATGCCGATGCCATGCCGGGATCTGGCCTGGGCGAGGCCACCCGGGTGGAGTGGGAAATTGCCAAGGATGAGGGGTTTGGGGACGTCGTCAAGCGGGGCGAAGTAACCACCGACGCCGGCCAGGACCACACCGTGCACGTGGATCCGCATGGCCTGGAGCCGGAGACCGTGTACTTCTTCCGCTTTAAAGCGCAGGATAAGTACTCGCCCATCGGCCGCACCAAGACCGCCCCGGCGCTGAGCGCCTCCCCGGAAGAGCTCACCTTCGGCGTGGCTAGCTGTGCCAACTGGGAGTCCGGATTCTTCAATGCCTATGGCGATATTGCCCAGCGCGGCCGCGCGGACCAGCTGGATTACATGATCTTCTTGGGCGACTATATCTACGAGTATCCGCAGCGCGAATACGCCGGCTATGGCCCAGTGCGCCTGCACCACCCGGCGCACGAAATTATCTCGTTGGAGGACTACCGCATCCGCTTCGGCCGCTACCGCACCGATGAGAACCTGCAGGCCGCACACGCCGCGCTGCCGTGGGTCGTGGTGTGGGATGACCACGAGGTAGCCAACGATAACTGGCGCGAGGGCGCCGAGAACCACGCCGAAGGCGAGGAAGGAGCCTTCCTGGACCGCCGCAACGCCGCGATGCAGGCCTACTTCGAATGGATGCCGGTGCGTGCGACCAACCCGTCCGAGCAGGGCCACCTCTACCGCAGCCTGACCTTCGGCGATCTGGTGGAGCTGACCATGATGGACCTGCGCACCTACCGCGATGAGCAGGTGCGCTTTGGCCCGCGCAAGATGGCCGCCGAAGGCCGCACGATGCTCGGCTCTGAGCAGTACAACTGGCTGCTCAATAAGATTGAAACCTCTTCTGCCAGGTGGAATATGCTGGGCAATTCCGTCATGTTCTCCCCCATGAACCTGGCTACCCTGCAACAAGATGACAAGACCAAGCCGGTTTCTTCCTCGCTGTCTTCCAATATCACCGGAATTCCGGTCAACGGCGACCAGTGGGATGGCTACTCGGCGGAGCGCCACTTGCTTATCGACGCCCTCTCAGAGCACGACTCCCACACCCTCTTTGTCACCGGCGATATCCACTCCGAGTGGGCGCACAATATCAGCAAGGATGGCCGCATCTTTGGCGCCGAGATGGTCTGCGCCTCCGTGTCTGCGCCCAACGTGAACGAGCAGCTGAAGCTGCCGGAGGGCAATGAGCTTTCCAAGCTGGCCGAGCGCTACTTGATGGGAGCCAACCCGCACACCCGCCACGTGGATCTGGACCACCACGGTTACAGCTATGTCACCGTGCGCCCGGATTCGGCGGAAATGCACTGGTTGCGCGTGGATAACCTGCTCACCGCCAAGTCCCCAGTGCGCGAGGCCGTAACCATGACCTGGCGCCCGGGTGAGGGCTACACCAAGTAGTTGTAAGTTCTGTCACATGACAGGTACTCGGTGTTAACGAACGAGTAGTACACCTTCGATAGGGATAGTGAAAGACCCTCTCTGGGGAATTTCACTACCTATCACTCGCCCGCCTGTCGGGCCCCCTTTGGTGCCGCGGATTCTTCCCTAGTCCGCGGCATACTCATAGTCGATGTAACCGCGCTCGCCGCCCAGGTAGAACGTATCCTGGTCCGGTTCGTTGAGCTCGAGGCCTTCGCGCCAGCGGCGCACCAGGTCCGGGTTGGCAATGAGCTGACGGCCCACCACTGCGGCGTCCACATAATCCAGCTCGATTTCGCGCTGGGCATCCTCCTTGGAGGTAATCGTGGGAAAGCCATCATTCATGAGCACCTTGGTCACGCCGTTTGCGCGTGCCTTCTGCGCCAGCGTGGCGATGAGCTCGCTGTCCGGCTCGCCATGCAGCAGGGATACATAGGCCAGGTTCAGCGGTGCCAGGGCGTCGAGAAGCCCGCCGTAGGTGGCCAGCATGTCTTCCTGATCGTCTTCGATAACACCCTGCACGTTGTGTGCCGGGGAGAAACGCACGCCCACGCGGTCGGCACCGATTTCCTCCACCACGGCGCGGATGACCATCTCTGGCAGGCGCCAGCGATTTTCCGGGCTGCCGCCAAATTCATCCTCGCGCTTATTGGACGAGGCCGCCATAAACTCGTGCAGCAGGTAGCCATTCGCGTTATGGATCTCCACGCCGTCGACACCAGCATCAATAGCCCGGCGCGCGCCCTGGCGAAATTCATCCACGATGCGCGGCAGCTCTTCCTTCTTCAGCTCGCGCGGCACCGGCGCGTCCATCTTGCCGGCGAAGCCACGCACGGTTCCGCCCCAGTCAAAGGCGCTCGGCGCCTCCGGGTTCGCACCGTCAATCAGGTCCGGGTGGCTAGTGCGGCCGCCGTGCATGATCTGCATGAACAGGGTGCCGCCTTCCTCATGCACGCGGTCTGCGACGGCGCGCCAGCCTTCTGCCTGCTCGTCGGTCGCAATGCCTGCCTGACCCGGGAATGCGCGGTTGGTCCACGCCGGGAAGGTTCCCTCCGTAACTACCAGACCGGCCGTTGCACGCTGCGAGTAATACTTCTGGTGCAGCTCGGTAGGTACACCGCTTTCGCCTGCACGCTGGCGGGTCAGCGCCGCCATGGTCACGCGGTTATCTAGCTTGAATCGGCCAAGTTCCAGTGGTTCGAAAAGTGAAGTCATGCCCAGTGCAACACGCAGCCGGTCCGCACTATTTCACCACTGTCAAAAGGATAATGACACCAGCGTGAATACCAGCTTTACCTCGCCCAATAATGAGCGCTGGACGGACCGACTTACTGTAGAAGGCCAGCCGTACTAGCGCGGCTCTGCTGGGATCTCTTGGCCGGTGCTGCCGGCGGTTCCGGACGCTTGGGTGCCATCGCCAGCGTCGCTTCCGGCAGTGGGCGCAGTGCCGGCCCCGTTGCCGGAATCGGTTCCCCCGTTGGCAGCGCTCGGGGCGGGCGAGGCATTGCCCGTGGCGCCCGCTCCCTGACTACCGCCGCCGGCTGGCGAATCGGTAGCGCCAGCGCCATTAGAGCCTTGCGGGTTGGCGGTCTCCGTGGGAGCAGAGCTGTCTTCTGTCGGCTCGGACTGCGTGCCGGTCTCGGTGGTTTCGGGGGTGGGGTTGGTGGAGGGGGCGTCGGAAAGCTGCGAGGAAGAGGCCTCCGCGCCGCTATCGCGCCAGTGCTCGGGCGAAAGCCAGCCGGCGTCGGCATTTTCGGGGTTGCTTGAGGCCAGGGCCAAGGCACCGACGACAAGCAGAGCCAGGATGAGGCCTGTGGTAGAGGCGCGGACCCGGCCGCCAATGGTCGCTATCTTTTGGAACTTGGAATTAGTCTCCAGCGCGCGCCAGATGCCTTGGGTGGGCTCGGGCTCGTGGTCCTCCTCATCCGGCAGCGCGGGCTTTCCGGGGCCATCGCTATCTGGGCCATCCACCTCGGGCGACTGGTGCTCCGGCTGGGAATCGGGGTGCGAGCCCTCCCCTGCCGCGGAGGCATCCTTGACGGACTCTTGTGCCGCAGCATTGTCGCCTGCCGGAAGAAGCGGGCGCTGGATTTCGTCCAAGTCGGCCACGTTGTAGTGATCCCAGAACTCGGAAAGCAGCGCGGAGCGAATGGCGCGCTCCACCGCCCACTGGCGGGCGGGGTTTACGGTAACCAGCACGCGGTAGGTCACGTGCCACGACTGTCCAGCCGCCTGCGGGGCAACCAACTGGGTGGCCGGCAGCACCTCGAGCTCGCCATTGACGTCCACGGCGATGGACGGTTCCTGGATGGCTTGCTCGGAAATCGTGCGCACCCGGCGCGTGATTTCTGGCAGGGTCTCGCCTTCTTGCACCGGCACATCAAAGTTGACCACGGCGCGCGACCACTCCTGGGAGTAGTTAGTGACCGCGCCGGCCGAGCTATTGGGCACGGTGACCAGCTCGCCGGTAGGCGTGCGCACCTTGGTGGTGCGCAGGGTCAGCATCACCACGGTGCCTTCCACGTCGGTCACGCCATCGAAGCTGACGTAGTCGCCCACGCCAAATTGCTTTTCCGAAAGGATGAAGAAGCCGGAGAGAAAGTCCGCAATGATGGACTGGGCGCCAAAGCCCACGGCGGCCGAGACTATCGTCGCCGGCACCGCCGCACCTACCGCTGGCACGCCGAGATTGGTCAGCGCGGCCCAGATGATGAGGAAGTACGCTGCTGCCTGCACGATGTAGACCAGCGCACCGGTCAGCGCCAGGCGCGCCTTGGTGGCTTCTTCCTCTTCATCAAGGCGGTGCTCCATAATGCGGATGGCCAGCCTGCCGATGCGCGGGATCAAAATGCCTATCAGCAATAGCGCGATAAGCGGCAAGCCATGGTCAACAAAGAGGCTCCACAGCTCGTAGAAGTAATACTTCAGATTCATGCCTCTAGATTAGGCCGCGTGCCTGAAAACTGGATGCCAGTTGGCTGCCAGCAACCGAGCAAGCGCCCAATAACCTGAGCGCGTATTGCCCGGCCCCTACTCCCGCGAGTTATAACGCTTCATGAGGCGGTCAATGAGCTCATCGGTAAGCTTGTCATCTTCCAAGATGGTATCGAGCAGACGCTGGGATTCCTCGTGGGAGGCTTGTTCTTCCGCTTCATAGGAGTCGCCGCTAAGGTCCACGCCAATGTCGGTGTTCTCGGTCTCCGCGGTCTGGGCGCTGAGCTGATCGACGTCCGATTCAAACGACTCCATAAACTCGCTGGCCTCCGCGGCGGCCTCTTTGCGACGCTTGCCCGAGCGCACTTCCTTTTCGATGCGGCGCTGCAGTGCGGCCTCCATCTGGCGGTGGCGCCACGAGCGCACGCGGTGCGGCTCCAAGCGGCGGCCCACCGCGCGGCTCTTATTCTCGGCCTTCTTGGCCAGCACCTTCACCTGGGCGGCGGTGTCATTAATCGGCGCCCAATCCTGGTAGGCCGGCACGCGCCAGCCGGCCCAAATACCCAGCAGAGCCAAGAAGATGGAGACCAGCGGTCCGATAATCATGCCCACGGCCATCATGTCATAGTGGTGGCCCACCAAGACGATGATGGCGCAGGCCACGGCCGGGATGACCGTCGGCTGGTTATCGCCAAAGACGCTAGGCTCCCGCCCCATGACGATGTCACGAATCATGGATCCGCCCGTGGCGGTAAACACGCCCATCATGATGCACGGGATAAGCGGCAGCCCATAAGTAATGGCCTTCACGGCGCCGGTAGCGGCCCAGAGGCCGGACACGACGGCGTCGCCATGCGCTTGCAGATAATCCCAGGTCTTGCCCTTGAAGTAGACAAAGCGGGCAATGAGCGCGCCGGCAAAGGCCAGGTAGAGGTACTCCGGCTGGCTCATGGCCGCCACGGTGCCGCGGTTGATGAGCACGTCGCGCACCATGCCGCCGCCCAGGGAAGAAAACATCGCGATGAAGAAAAAGCCGATGATGTCATAGCCGCGCTTGCGCGCCATGGTGCCGCCGATGATTCCCATCAGCAGCACGCCGCTGATATCGGACCAGCGGTAGAGAGATTCAATGAGCGGATCCACTTCAACCATATGGTTATTAGACTTCACCGCCCGCCACCGCGCAATTAGCACACCCATATGCGCAGCCAGGCACGAGAAAAGGCGCCGGCCTTGCTTGCCGACGCCTCCCTCTCACCGTGGGGCCAGCGGGGCTCGAACCCGCGACCAACGGATTATGAGTCCGTAGCTCTAACCGACTGAGCTATAGCCCCACACAGATTGCACCGCCCACTAGGGCGATTCTCTGCCCTCAGAAGATTAGTCAAAGAGCGGCCAAAGACCAATTTGCCCCCTACCCTTTTGAGTATTTGTCCGTTTTCTACCCCCTGAGGGTAGACATTATTTATGCGCAAACTACTCTCTTCTCTCGTTCTCGTCTCTGCAATCACGCTTACTTCCTGCTCAGATAGCGGTAGTGACAGCCCAAAAGCAAGCGACTCCAATAATTCCGCGTCCGGTGCACAGGCCGATGCGAAGTCCGCAATTGGAACGTGGAAGCAAGAGGACAGCGCTTCTGAAGAGGGCTGGATGGAAGCCAGCATCACCGATGACGTCATCACTATCGAATGGGTCATGGACAACGGCGAAAATCGCATGATCTACTGGATTGGCACCTTTGACGCTCAAGCCGCTGCATCCGGTGAGACCGTTAGCTCAAACCGCGATACCGTTGCCACCGCCTCTGAGTGGATGGCCGCTTCTTCCGATAAGAAAGATTTCTCTATCGATGACGACTCCTTAACTTTCAAGGTCGCGATTGAAGATAAGGAATTCACCACGCACATGAAAAAGGTGAAGGATGATCCGACAACCGTTAAAGAGCTAAAGAGCACAGATTTCAGCCAATCCTTCAAAGACGGAGTCCTGGATGTTCCAGCCGCCAAGTTCGAAATTACCGATCACCGTGTTGTTCAACCCGGTGAGCCCGGTAACGAAATAGGTGAAAAGCCACTTCTCGTCTTTAACTATGACGTAACGAACAAAACGGATGAAACCCTAACCACCACTGACTTCGTCGTGTACTTCACCGCCATTCAAGACAATGATCCGAATAAGGTAAACGAGCTCGACCTCGGTTCCTATTTTGATCCTGAAACTTCCGATACTCAGCTTGAACAGATTAAAAAGGGAGGAACTGTCGCCGGAACAATAGCCTACGAGCTCGATGATTTAACCACACCTGTGGACCTTGTCGCGTCTAAGTCCTTCAGCCAAGACGAAATCGGCCGCCAAACTTTCGAGCTCGATTAACTGCCCGTACTCAACGCGAGTAACTCTCCCGTTCTGGCTACTGCAGAAGCCGAAGCCCGCTGAAATACAAGGCCCGAAGTGAGATCGAACCATTTTCGCGCCCCGGCTCTGTCTGGCCGCGCATCGCCGCTCCTTACTCTGCAGCAAACTCAGCAGTTCCCACAGCCCAATGGAGTGCCCTAGGGCTGGTCCAACCCTCCCCTATGCAAACGTTACCCCTGCTTTTACCTCCGGTTTCTCCACAGCATAGAATCATCAGTGACATTCACCCCGATGTCACTATTTCTGTGATGGGAGATACATATGGCGACACTAGATTCCCTTTTGGTGCCCGGCGCGGTGGAGCTGCACGGCGCCGCAGATAACTGGAGGCAGGCCATCCGGCTCGCGGGCTCGCTGCTGGAAGAAGCAGGCACAATCACCGCGGACTACACCGAGGCAATGGTGCAGTCCGTGGAAGAAACGGGCCCCTACATTGTGGTTGCTCCTGGCTTCGCATTCGCGCACGCGCGGCCGTCAGAGGCGGTGAAGGAAACCTCCCTGTCGTGGGTACGGCTGGATAGTCCGGTGGAATTCGGCCATGACTCTAACGATCCCGTCGACCTAGTCGTAGCTTTTGCCGCACGCAATGACTCCGAGCATCTGCAAGCGATGAAGCAGCTAGCAAAGTTGCTTGCTACCAAGCGTGATGAGCTCAATCGCGTGGACTCTGAAGAGGAGCTCCGTGCGGTTCTTACTGCACACACGCAAAACAAAAAGCAGCCGGCGGCAAGGCCGCAGGCAACATCAGAGCCCCAAGAAGCAAAGCACACGGCCACAGATTCTGTCGCGTCCAAGGGAAAGATCCTCACGGTATGCGGCAACGGCCTGGGAACCTCGCTATTCCTTAAGAACACACTCGAGCAGGTCCTTGATGAATGGGGCTGGGGACCGTACCTGAATGTAGAAGCCACGGACACCATCTCTGCCAAGGGTCGTGCGAGCGAGGCGGATTTCCTGCTCACCTCCGGCGAGATTGCGGCAACGCTTGGCGATGTCGGCGTTCCTGTCTACGTCATCCAAGACTTCACCTCTATGTCTGAAATCGATGGGGCTCTGCGCGAGCTCTATGACATCTAAGGAGCATCCTCATGGATTTTCTTCTTGCTATAGCAAATTTCCTTGTTAATGAGATTCTCTCCGTGCCGGCATTCCTCATCGGCATCATCACCGCGGTCGGCTTGGCCGCGATGGGACGCGGCACCGGTAAAACCATTGGCGGCGCCATCAAAGCCACGCTTGGCTTCTTGCTCATTGGTGCCGGCGCCGGACTCGTCACCGATTCGCTGGAGCCGCTCGGCGCCATGATTACGGGCGCTACCGGCGCACAAGGCGTGGTCCCGACCAATGAGGCGATCGTAGGCATTGCCCAAGACCAGTTCGGCAGCCAGGTCGCCTGGATTATGATCCTCGGCTTTGTGGTCTCCCTGCTCCTCGCCCGCTTCACGCCCATGAGCTACGTGTTCCTCACCGGTCACCACGTCCTTTTCATGGCCACACTTCTCACCATGGTGCTCGCCCCTGCCGGGTACTCGTCCTGGGTCGTCATCGCTTTTGGCGCGGCTCTGCTCGGCATCCTTATGGTCTCGCTGCCGGCTATCGCCCACCCATTTACCCGCCGCATTACCGGCGATGACTCCGTTGCCATCGGGCATTTCGGCACTGTGGGGTACTTGGCTGCGGGCGGTGTGGGCAAGCTGGTGGGCGGCAAGGGAAAGAAGATGTCGCCCTCTACTGAAGACCTAAAGCTGCCGGAAGGCCTGCGCTTCCTGCGTGATTCTATGGTGGCAACCGCGCTGTCTATGGCGCTGATGTACGTGGTGCTCGCCGTGCTGTTCATTGCCCGCGCCGGTTCTGAAGAAGCCTTTACCGCCTTCCCTGACGGCGCCACCAATGTGGGCAATTTCTTGATGCAGTCCGTCACCCAAGGCCTCCAGTTCGGCGTGGCCGTGGCCGTTATTCTCTTTGGCGTGCGCACCATTTTGGGCGAGCTTGTTCCCGCGTTCCAGGGCATCGCGGCCAAGGTCGTGCCCGGCGCGATTCCCGCGCTGGATGCGCCCATCGTCTTCCCTTATGCCCAGAATGCAGTCCTCATCGGCTTTATTTCTTCCTTCGTGGGCGGACTGGTGGGCCTTGCCGTGCTGTCCACCTGGCTCAACCCAGCCTTTGGCGTGGCCCTGATTCTGCCGGGCCTCGTGCCGCACTTCTTTACCGGCGGCGCGGCTGGCGTTTACGGCAATGCCACCGGTGGTCGCCGCGGCGCGGCACTCGGCGCCTTTGTCAACGGCCTCATTATTACCTTCCTGCCGGCGTTCCTCCTCAGCGTGCTGGGCTCCTTCGGCTCTGCGAATACCACTTTCGGCGATGCCGACTTTGGCTGGCTCGGCCTGCTGCTGGGCTGGTCTATCCACGCCGATGGCGCTCTGGGCCTATTCTTCATTGCCCTTATCGCGCTGGCCATCTTGGCCTTGGGTTGGGTATGCCAGCGCACGCTTGTCGACGCCCACTGGGACCCCTCCCCGCACCGCCCTTCCCCTACCAGCACTGCCGACACCGCCTCCGCGGGTGCAGCAGCGACCGAGGCTGCTACGTCCAACGGCACCGCCAAGAACTATCCCAAGGTGCTACCGCCCGAGGGCGCCCCGGTTCCACCCGCCCGCATCGAGCAGTAACCCCCGCACCACTCCCCAAAGGGCGCTACAGTATCCCTATGCAGCGCCCTTCCTTATTTCCCGTAGCGTCCATCCTTCTCGCCGCTGGCCTCACCGTGAGCGCCTGCGGCTCCGGCTCCGATTCGAATAACAACTCCGCGCCGGCGAATGAGCCGGCCTTCTCCACCGCACAGGACAATAGCTCCGCCGCGGGCGAAGCCGAAGAAGAATCCGGCTCGGAGAAGGACACGAAACAACCCCGCGCCGAAACGGTCACCAAAGAAGCTGAACCGGAGCAGCCTGCTCCGCCGGCCGGCGGCAACCACAACATCAACGCGGGCCAGATTGGCGGCTACTGCGGCACATCGTCATCGGGCGATTCTATCGATGCCGGCGATCTGACCTCCTGCGAATTCGCCGCCGCGGTCTTCGATGCCGCGATGCAGGCTAGCTACACCATGCGCTCGAAAGATCCCACGGTGACGGCGGTATACCACGCAGATATCACCGCCAGCAGCCCGGTGACCAAGCAGTCCTATGACCTGGATTGCCGCATGGGCAGCGACCAGCGTGTGCTCACCTGCGAAAAGCCCGGCGATAAAACGGTGCAAGCCTCATTTGAAACCGCGGACAGGAGCGTGTGGACTAAGCGCGTGGCCACCACGAACTAACCACTACCCAGCACTTGCCCACGCCACCCACCAAGTCTGCCCCTACTCCAACACAACCCTGGCACTACCGAAGGCCACCCTGAGCGTCGTCGAAGACTAGCGTTCTTGCGTACAATCGGCGGACGTACAAAGACCCAATAGAAAAGGAGTCATCATGGACGCCGTTTACACCACCGAAGCACTCTCCACCGGAGCAGGCCGCGACGGCCGCTCTGTAGTCAAGGATTCCGATCTGAACTTCACCATGACCGCCCCAAAGGAGATGGGCGGCAGCGGTGAGGGCGCTAACCCTGAGCAGCTCTTCGCAGCCGGTTACGCCGCTTGCTACCACTCCGCACTGAAGGCAGTGGCCAAGGACAAGGGCGTAGACGTGGAGAACTCCACCGTCGGTGCCCGCGTTTCCCTGGGCAAGAACGACGAGGGCTTCTACCTCGGCGTGGACCTCGAGGTCACCATCCCAGGCGTTGAGGACGACAAGGCACAAGAGCTTGCCGACGCCGCCCACCAGATGTGCCCTTACTCCAAGGCCACCCGCGGCAACATCGAAGTCAACGTCGGTGTTGCACAGGACTAATTCCTAGTCCGCTCCCCAGCCCACGCCGCGCTACTTTCAGCGCCGCGTGGGTATTTTTATGCCTTACGCGACCTCTCAGATTGGTATTCTGCTCTGGAAGACGGCTCGGCGCCGCGGCCAGTCCAGAACTTTATTGATAAAAACGCGCCGTTTCATCAATAAGCCCGCCGTAGGGTGGAGCTAAATTATAAAAAGGCGCGTTTTTAACAAATAGAAGGAACCTCGATGGCACACTCTTATCACTCTTTAAAGTCTATTTTCCATCAGTCTTCACACGGACAATCCTCCGTCGACGAGGCTCACGCTCTTAGGCTGCAGAGTCCGAGTACAATCCGTTGGGACTATCAGGTGCGCGGAAAAGACCTCTTTGTTGTTGTTACCACTCGGCTCCACTCCTTGTGTGAACAGGTATGGCGCCGAGAAGTTATTATTTCCCGGTTATGGTCCCTGTTACCTAAAGCTGCGACGCGCCACTACATTTTTCAACTCTTGATTGAAGAAATTCAATCTTCGAACGAGATTGAAGGCGTTCATTCCACAAAGAAAGAAATCGCGGAAGCTTTATCCAAGGCGGATTCTACTTCCACCAAGCGCTTCGAGGAAATGTCAACGCTATATTCTTCGCTTACCGGACTCGATGGAAGTGAGGTCAGCTTTCCCACTCAGCTTGAAGATATTCGCGCACTCTACGATTCTCTCCTCAAAGGAGAAATCGATGCTGAGAATGGTATCGATGGTGAGCTGTTTCGAAATGGCGTTGTCCACATCTTTGGTGGCAGCACCCAATTCACGTCCGAAGCTCACAATGAGCAGGATATTCGAACCAGGCTCCAACAGTTCCTGGCGTGTCAAGCGTCTACTTCAAACGGCCTCATTAATGCCCTAGCAGGGCATTTTATGTTCGAGCACACGCATCCATTTTATGATGGCAATGGCCGTCTCGGCCGGTTTCTCATGGGCTTGAAGCTGCGAGAAATACTTTCTGTACCCACCGCGATGTCTCTATCTCGAGAGCTCTCGAAAGACCGGCAAAAATACTACAAGTCCTTCACCGTCACCGAAGAGCCTCTCAATCGTGGCGAGGCAACGTTTTTTGTCATTGCACTCCTAGAGATGTTGAGCTCGGCGCAAGAATCTCTATTAAACTCGCTCGAGCGAAAAAAGTTCGCCCTCGAGAAACTCGAAGGCCGAATTCAAGAACTGCGAAATGGGCCTGGAACTTCCAAAGAGGATCGCCGGCTAAATATCCTCTTCATAATGGGACAAGCCGCGCTTTTTGGCCCTCTCCTAGGACTCGAACTCGACACTCTAGCGACTTACCTGGATAAAAGTAAGCAAACCGTCCGTGCTGATACGAAACGTCTAATTAAGGAAGGGCTCTTGGAAGAGCGGTCTCACAAGCCGCTCTCTTTTGTACTCACGGAGGAAGGCCGTGAGTTTCTAGACATTGAATAGCAACACTCGTAGTTAGAGATACTGCCCTTCTTGTCGAGTTCTCAATGCTGATAATGAGAAAGGGGCCAACCTAGCAGTAGTAGTACATCTAATCCCTAACACCTGGTGCCCAACACGCCGTGCCCCTTCGCGCTGCTGTGCATTCCACTCCTGTAGTCACCACTGCGGGTCCTTATTGATAAAAACGCGGGTTTTTAGCAATAAGATCCCCAGAGTGGATGGCTATTTTATAAAATCGTCGATTTTTAATAAATAGGGTTTCTCTGTCCATATCTTAGCCCCGCTAATTCTTCCTAGTACTCTCCCCAGCGAGAAACGTGGCGATTCAGGTTCAGGTGGCATAGAGGGCGAGTGCCACGCCGCGCTTCGCGGCGGATTCCCCAGCACAGCGGGCGAGATAGGCGAAGCTAGCGTCGCGGAAGAAATACGTTGCCTACAAAGCTAAGGAGCTGCTTTCCTGCGATTTATGACTCGCTGAGGTCAACCACCGTCCGCATCCCCTCCCTTGCCGAACGGTGAAATGCCTCGGGAACTTGGGAGAGAGCGATAGGGCCATCGGTGACAGATTGCCAGTCAATGCGGGAGCCAGCAAGTAAGTCGACGGCTTGCTCAAGGTGATGCGGCTCGTAGTTATGCACGCCGGTAACAGTGCGCCAGCCTCGGACAATCCATTCGGGGTCCAAGTCGATAGCAGGGCTGTCCGCAACGGAACCGGCGAGTACGGCCACGCCACTAATGTCGAGAGACTTCAAACAGGTGATGACACCATGGGGCGAGCCGGAGAATTCCAGCGCGACGTCGAAGT
The DNA here is from genome assembly GCF_030229215.1 of Corynebacterium sp. MSK150. Lineage (NCBI taxonomy): Bacteria > Bacillati > Actinomycetota > Actinomycetes > Mycobacteriales > Corynebacteriaceae > Corynebacterium > Corynebacterium sp. MSK150. Next base: position 753 of record NZ_JASPHM010000025.1, on the reverse strand, counting down.
TCTCAACAATATCTAAAGCGGGATCGAAATCACTAAAACCGGAGGTGCAGGCACCCAGCTGAGCAGCGTACCTGCACCGATGAGAGTTGGGATCCGTCGCGGTGACGGCAGCGCCCGCGCGCAAAGCGGCCTCCACCGCAAGGAGACCGAGCATGCCTAAGCCCGCGACTAGGACCCGCTTTTCCTTCAACGAGTCCATGGAGGGACAGGCCGTATCGAGGGCAGCCATAACGGTGGCTCCGGCACAGGAGACGATTGAGGCGGGGACATCGCCAAGCGCGGCCTTCGCCCCTGTTAGGCAACGAACCCGCGGTGCTCCCGCCAAAGCACTCTCCATCGGAGCAGACCGAGGCGAGCGCGTAGTAGTCAAGAATTCCGATCCAGATTTCACCATGACCAACCAAAGGACGTAGGCAACTGCGGCGAGGGCTTCTACCTCTGCGTCGATCTCGAGGTCACCATCCCAAGCATTGGGGACGACAAGGCACAAGAGCTTGCCGACGCCGCCCACCAGATGTGCCCTTACTCCAAGGCCACCCGCGGCAACATCGAAGTCAACGTCGGTGTTGCACAGGACTAGCCCCTCGCTACAGCATTGCTGTGGTGAGGGGTTTCTTTTCACAATTTACTGCCGACCTTGTGAGGTTACCCTCGTTTAGTGGACACCCTATTTGTGCGGATCTTGTGTCCGTAGGAGAGGATGTTCATTGTGAGTCAACAGCGCAAGAAGTACACGCCGGAGTACCGGCGTGA
>NZ_JASPHM010000024.1:0-22065 GCF_030229215.1 Corynebacterium sp. MSK150 | reverse complement strand
AGTGAAATAGTCCTAATATCAGCACGCCAGACCGGCTAGCCGTACAACCTCACCAACACATCGTGTCGTTTAGGCCGAGTTAGCGATTTTCGTCCATACAAACCGCGGTTTTCGTCGACGGTTGTGCTGGTTTATATGGACGATAATCGTGATCAGCGAAAGAACAGGGTGGAAGTGTGCAAGGTCGCGGGGGAGGAACTTTCAGTACAGTGAATGGGGAATCAGTACTGTCCCGCGAAAACATCAGGAGATCAACCATGACCGCCAATGCTCGCTACAGCGATCCCTTTACCTCCGCAGACAAGGAAGTTGCGGCGCCGGAGGGCGCGGAATTTGTTGTGGTGCGCAAGCGCGGCGAGGCTGCGGTAGATGGCGAGGTTGTGAGCTTTCACAGCACCCGCGAAGAGGCTCGTGAGGCAGTTATGGCTGGCCTGACCGAAGAATTTAAGACGGCCGTGGATAACGAGCCGATTTACGTCACCCACGCTCGCCTGCGTTCGCTTTAGAAACGCTTGACCATCACAAAGTGATCCTTGTGGGTGCCCACGTGCTCGAAGCCGAGGTGTTCATAGAGACCCTTGGCGCGGGGATTATCGGGGTGGACGGCTAGCGAGATGCCGGGGGCGCGCAGGGTCTGGGCGAGGGAAATGGCGGCGTCGATAAGCGCGGTGGCAATGCCCTGGCCCTTATAGCGGGCCTCGACCGCGATCGCGAGCTCCGGAATGGCGGGCTCGACAAAGCCAAAGCCGTGATTGTCCTCCGTACCCCAGTTGAGCCACACGCCGCCCGCCGGGACGAGCTCCTGCCAGGCGATGAAACCGCCCTGGTTGGGATCCCAATTTTCCACGTAGAAGGCAAAATCATCGGCGAAGTCGGGGGAGAGCTCGCCGTGCTCGTCACCGAAGGTATCGGTAAGGAAATTGAGGCGGGCGAGGTAGGTGCGGTCAGATTCCTGCGTTGCGCGAAGTTCCATAAGATCCACGATAGACGGCGGGGCAGCAGCGTGGGGTGGGCATGCGAAAATCCCCTCCGCACAGGCTGGTGACCTGCGGGGAGAGGATTGTGCTAACGCTTAGGCTAAGTGGTAATTGCGGACGTCGTGACCATTGAACTCGCGCTCGATGCCGGCCTCATCCACGGAGTGGAAGGTGGTTCCGTTATCGATGGCGAAGCGCAGGTTGTCCACGCGAGAGGAAGGGTCTTTGGACACCGCGCCCGCCGGGAAGTAGTACGTTGAGCCGTCTTTGAGCTTGACGGTGAGGGACTCAAAGCTCATTGTTCATCTCCTTGTAGAAAGATCCCTAATGTGGGAATTCAATCAAGAGATTTTTGTTTAGGCAAAGCAATGAGATCTAGACAACGCTACGCATACCCCCACGGCGGGGTGGTAAGCGTATTTATTCCTCGGTTTACAGGCGGTGCTTGCCCTCGTTTTGGTGGTCATCGGTAACGCGGGTGGTATCGGCCGGCTGAGCTGCTTCTTCCTCGCGGTGCTTGGCCAGCTGCTCATCGATGGAACCGAGGAGCTCCTCATCGCGTACGGCACCTTCTTCAACGAGGTCAGACTGGGTGTCATTCTCGCTGGTGGAGGTGTAGACCAAGGTGGACTCCGGAGCGGTGTGGGAATCGGACTGGAAATCATCCACGCGCGGCGGGGTCTGGGAAGGCTTGTCGTTGGAGCGCAGCCAGTAGTAGGCGCCGCCGGCTGCAGCGGACAGCAGGGCGATGATGCCGGCGAAGATCCAACCCTTAGAAGACTTCTTATTCTTCTTCTGCTTCTTGGCTACCTTGGCGGACTTCTTCTTGAGGTTCTTTTGGGCCTTCTGAGAATCCTTCTTGGCCTGCTTGCGGGCCTTCTTAGCCTTCTTGGTGGCCTCTTCCTTGGCGTCGTTCAGGCGCTCGGTGGCGTCTTCGCGGTAGTCGTTGAACTCCTCCAGGGCGCGCTCGAGGCGGGAGTGTGCGGCGCGGGTAACGGCGCCTGCTTGGCGGCGCGGCTCGGCGAAGGCGCTGTTATCGCGCTCGTCCATCTTCTGTGCGGCCTCTTCCAGGGCGGTGTAGGCCTCGCGGGACTTTTCCTCGCGGTAGTTATTGAACTGGCTCCACAGGTTCGATGCGGTCTTAAAGGCCACGTTCAGCGTGGTGGGGTTCATGGGGGTGGAACACTCCTTAACTCAGATTTATCAATTCGCTTTCACCCAGCATAGTGACGTGGTGGGCGGTGTACCACCGTTGGCGTCGCGGGGTGCAGCGGGAACGCGCTAGAAATAGACCGCTTGGTCCAGAATCCACGATTATTATTCACCTGATTTTTCGTCAACCTCGCAGTTTGCAGGCTTGCAAAGGTATCACCATTGCACAATCGCTACCGTGCAAACTGAACAGCTTGGTACGTTTTTCTCAACACACCAACGACGACCAGCAAAGGAGGTGACCATGAGCCCGCGACTTTCGGCTTCCGCGCCCTTGGATTTTGAAAGCGAAGAGGAAGCACATGCGCCCGAGCGCCTGGCCCTTTCCTTTGAGGTAATCCCGCCGCGCCACGATGCCGATGCCGCCAAGATCGACCGCTTACTGGAAGTTCTGGAAAGCTATCACCCCGATTACATCGCGGTGACCAGTTCCCAGCGCTCCGGTTGGTTGGAGGGAACCGCGGCCTTCATTGAGAAGATTTCGCAGAACACCTCTATGCGCCCGCTGGCGCACCTGGCGTGCACGGCCGGCTCGCGCGACGAGCTCATCGGGTGGATCAATCGCTTGGTGGATGCCGGCGTGCGCGGCCTGCTGGCCCTGCGCGGCGATCTCCCCGAAGGGGGCATGCCAGAGCATTACCTGCAACATGCTGATGAGCTGGTTCGCCTCATCCGCCAGCTGGAAAGCCACCAAGCGGCCCGCTTTGCCGCCGGCCGACTCGCGGTAAGTGTGGCGTGCTACCCCAGCGGCCATGCCGAATCCAAAAACGAGGACGAGGACTTCGACGTTCTGCTCAATAAGCAGCGCCTCGGCGCGGACTTTGCCATCACCCAGCTTTTCTTTGACGCCGAGGATTTCCTCCGCTTCGCCCAAAAGGCCAAGTTGGCCGGGGTGAAGATCCCCCTTATTCCGGGGATTATGCCCATGACCAGCTTGCGCCGGTTGGAGCGAATGGGCCAGCTGTCCGGGCTGACCGTACCCGAAAGGGTGCGTACTCAGCTCGCGGCAGCGACAACCCCAGAAGAGGAATACGAAATCGGCATGGAGCTTAGCGCCCAATTGGCCCGCACCATCGTGGCCGGCGGCGCGGACGGCCTCCATATCTATACCCACAACAATCCGGACATTACACAAGACCTGTTATCTCGAATCGGAGTAGACAATGACGAACACTAATTTCCCCAAGGCGACGATTGAGGGCTACCCTCGCGTCGGCGCTAACCGCGAACTCAAGCGCGCGCTGGAATCCTACTGGGCCGGCCGCATCGATGCGGAAACCTTCGAGTCCGCCGCACATTCCCTGCGCCTGGACACCTATAACCGTTTGCGCGACCTGGGCCTGAACGAGGACTACGCCATTCCTGCCGACGTCGCCTACTACGACCAGGTGCTCGAGACCGCACTGACCGTAGGCGCCGTAGCCGGCGAGACCCTGGATGATGAGTTCACCTTGGCCCGCGGCAATAAGGACACCGCGCCGCTGGAAATGACCAAGTGGTTCGACACCAACTACCACTACATCGTCCCGGAAATCGCCGATGACCAGGACTTCAAGGCGCACCCGCAGCGCGTTATCAAGCTGGTGGAAGAGGCCCGCGCGGCAGGCCACACCGTGCGCCCATACCTCGTCGGCCCGGTTACTCTGCTGGCCCTGTCTAAGCAGGCAGAGGGTGCTACCAAGTCTCCGCTCGACCGCCTGGATGATGCCGTCAAGGCATACCAGGAGGTACTGGCCGAGCTGGATAAGTCCGGCGTGAAGTGGGTACAGCTGGCCGAGCCTGCCCTGGTAGCGGACCTGACCGTTGCCACCGATGAGGAGCTTGCCGCCCACACCAAGCGCGCTTATGAGGCCATTTTGGGAGCGGATAACCGCCCGCAGGTATACCTCACCACCCCGTACGGTTCTGCCCGCAAGGGCCTCGACGTGCTGGCGGAGCTCAAGCCAGAGGCCGTCCAGGTGGACCTTTCCGTAGGCACCCTGGCACTCGACGAGGGCTACCTCGAGCGCGTGAAGAACTTGAAGTCCCACGTGGTTGCCGGCCTTATCGACGGCCGCAATGTCTGGTCCGCCAACCTGCGTGACCTGCGCTCCAAGTACGAAGACCTGGAGGGCAGCCTCGATTCCCTTTCCGTATCGACCTCCGTATCCTTGCAGCACGTGCCGCATACCGTGGAGGCAGAAACCAAGCTGCCTGCAGACGTCGCCACCTGGTTCTCCTTCGCCAACGAGAAGGTCAAGGAAGTCATCGCCCTCTCTCAGGGTCCGCTAGAGGCACCGGAGGCATATAGCATCAGTGACCGCGCAGTGCGCACCCTTGCCGAATCCGAGCGCATCCACAACGCGGCGGTGAAGGAGCGCATCGAAAAGCTGCCGGCCGGCGAGGTTAAGCGCGAGCCTGCCTTTGCTGAGCGCAACGAGGCGCAGAAGGAACTAGGCCTGCCGCAGCTGCCAACCACCACCATCGGCTCCTTCCCCCAGACCAAGGAGATCCGCCAGGCGCGTGCGGCGCACCGCAAGGGCGAGCTTTCCGACGCCGACTACAACGCCGCCCTCAAGGACGAAGTCAAGTCCGTCATCGAGCTGCAGGAGCGCCTCGGCCTCGACGTCCTCGTCCATGGCGAGCCGGAGCGCAATGACATGGTTCAGTACTTTGCCGAGCTGCTCGATGGCTTTGTCACCACCGAAAACGGCTGGGTCCAGTCTTATGGCTCCCGCTGCACCCGTCCGCCAATCGTTGTGGGTGACATCTCCCGCCCGGCTGCGATGACCACCGAGTGGTCCAAGTACGCGCAGTCGCTCTCGGAGCACCACGTCAAGGGCATGCTCACCGGCCCGGTGACCATCCTGGCCTGGTCCTTCGTGCGAGATGACGTACACCAGTCCGTCTCCGCGGATCAGCTCGGCGTCGCGCTGGCAGATGAGGTGCACGACCTGGAAGAGGCCGGCATCGACATCATCCAGATCGACGAGCCCGCCCTGCGCGAGCTGCTGCCGCTGCGCGAAGAAGACCGCAAGGCCTACCTGGACTGGGCCGTGCGTTCCTTCCGCCTGGTAGCGCTCGAGGCCAAGCCGACCACCCAGATCCACACCCACCTGTGCTACTCCGAGTTCGGCCAGATCATCGATGCCGTTGCCGGCCTGGATGCCGATGTCACCTCCATCGAGGCGGCCCGCTCCCGCATGGAACTACTGGAGGATATCGACGAGACCTTCCACTCCGAAATCGGCCCGGGCATCTATGATATTCACTCCCCGCGCGTGCCTTCCGTAGCGGAGATGGCCGAGCTTATCCGCGCCGCGCTCAAGCACGTGCCGGTCGAGCGCCTGTGGGTCAACCCGGACTGCGGCCTGAAGACCCGCGGCTACGAGGAGACCGAAGCCTCCCTGCGCAATATGGTGCTGGCTCGCGATGAGGTGCGCGAGTCCCTCTAAATCCTCCCTAATCGCACCGCAATCCCGGCCGGGTAAAGAACAAAAGTTCTTACGTGGCCGGGATTTCGCGCTGTGCCTTACGGCGCTTATTGATCCAGCCGATGATCATCGGCAGCACGGAAATTGCCGCCACGATGAGCATGATGATGTCGATGGAGTGGGCGATGCCCGGGATGCCGCCCAGCAGTACGCCGACGAGCAGCATGGAACCTACCCAGCCTATCCCGCCGAGGATATTCCAGCGCAGGAACGAGGAGTAGCCCATTTCTGCGGTACCCGCGGCGAAGGGGACGAAGGTGCGCACAATCGGCACGAAGCGTCCCAATACCAGGGCCACCGGGCCGTGGCGCTGGAAGAAATCCTCCGCGCTATCGAGGTGTTCGGTGCGCAGGATGCGGGCATCGTCCTTGAAGAGCTTGCGGCCAAAGCGGCGGCCTAAGTAGAAGCCCACCTGGTCGCCGGCGAAGGCGGCCACCGCGGCCACGACAAAGAGCAGCCAGGCGTTGATATCGAGTTCGTGGCGCAGGATGGCCGCGGTTACGAGCAGTGAATCACCCGGCAGGAATGGGAAAAGCACGCCGGACTCGATGAAGATGACGACGGCGACGCCGAGGAGGATATAAGGTCCGAAACTCTGGAGCAGCGAGCCTGCGTCCATGAGGTTGTGGAGGGAGGACAAGAAATCCATGTGCGGATCCTTTCTTAGTGGTTCTTTTAGTATCCTCCGCAAATTGCAAAGTGGCTGCGAATCCGCTGGGTGTCCGAATGGAACCGGTATGTTTCTTTTCTCCTCCTAGCTTCCGGGTAAGCGACATCACTAGCGTGGAGGTATGAACCACTCCGCATTCCGCAATAGCCAAGACACTTTCCTCTCCGATGCCCTCGCTGGGCTCATCGCCAACCACCCCGATGCCCGCTGGCACGACGTCGGCTTCATTGGCCGCACCACGCCGCTGCGCACCGCGGACGGCGATCCGGCAGTGGCGGTGATTTCTGGTGGCGGTTCCGGCCACGAACCGATGCACGCCGGGTTCGTCGGCCAGGGCATGCTCGCAGCGGCCTGCCCGGGACTGCTGTTTACCTCCCCGAACGCGGTTCAGATCAGCGAGGCCACCGAGTGGGCTGACCAGGGCAGGGGAGTAGTCCACGTGGTGAAGAACTACACCGGTGACGTCATGAACTTCACCGTCGCCCGCAACGCCGCCGAGGCGGTAGACACCCGCACGGTGCTGGTGGCCGATGATATTGCCACCGATGGCAACGAGGACGGCCCCGGCCGCCGCGGTACGGGCGCGACCATCCTGGTGGAAAAGGTCGCAGGCGCCGCCGCCTATCGCGGCGATGACGTGGACACAGTCGCTGAGTTGGGCAAGCGTGCCGCGGAGAATTCCCGCAGCATGTCCGTAGCGCTGGGCGCCGGCTTCATGCCGACCACCGGCCGCGAAACCTTCGATCTCGAGGCCGGCCAGATGGAGGTGGGCGTGGGCATTCATGGCGAGCCGGGCACGCACACCGAGCAGGTAGATAGCGCGAGCGCCATTGTGAACCAGGTCCTGGAAAAGATCGTGCCCGCCCTTGAGCTGGGCCAGGGCGATGAGGTGGTGTGCCTGGTCAATAGCCTCGGTGGCACTACCCCGCTGGAGTTGAGCCTGCTCTTTGGCGAGGCCTCCGCGCAGCTGGCCCAGCGCGGCATCACCGTCGCCCGGTCGTTGGTGGGCTCCTACGTCACCGCGGTCAATATGCACGGCGCTTCCTTTACGCTGCTCAAGGCGGATGCGGAGCTGCTCGAGCTTATCGACGCCCCCACCTCCGCCCCCGCCTGGCCCCATACCCTAGGCGGTGCGAAGGCGGTGGAACCGGCCACCATCACCTTCCAGGACGAGCTGCCCACCGAGGGCGAGGAGAACCAGTGGCTTACCGCCTTTGTGGAACGCCTCCAAGCATCCTTTGAGGCGCTGACCGAGCTGGACCGCAAGGCCGGCGACGGCGACTTTGGCCAGAACATGGAGGCGGCCTTCGGCGGCATCGAGCTTCCCCTGCGCGGTACGGATACGGAGATCCTCACCGGGCTGGCCAAGCGCCTGCTCGTCCTCGCCGGCGGTACTTCCGGGGCCGTCTTCGGCACGCTCTTTACTGAGCTGGCTCGGGCGGAGTCGCTGGCGGATGGGCTCAATGATGCGGCCGACCTCATCCATGAGCTTGGTGGCGCGAAGCGCCGCGATCGCACCATGCTCGATGCCCTCATCCCGGCCGCCGAAAAGGCCCGCGAACTGGGGGCGAAGGATCCGGATGCGGAGACTTTGCAGGCGCTTTTCACAGCTGCCCATGCCGGAGCCCTCGATACCGAGGACCTCGCCGCGAAGAAGGGTCGCGCCTCCTACCTGGGAGATCGCAGCAAGGGAGTAATCGATCCGGGCGCCCTCGTGGTCAGCTGGCTCTTTGGGGGAGAACCTCTTTCAACGCGCTAAGCGAGCTCAGATCCCCATTCCCCGCACGGTCGAGGTGGAGCGCGTGCAGCCCCGCCGTGCGCGCTCCCTGCACATCGTTGGTGAGGGAATCGCCCACCATGAGTGTGTCCGCGGGGGCCGCACCCAGCTGATCGCAGGCGGCAAGGTAGGCCGCGCGCTGCGGTTTGGGGCAGCCGAGGTCGACGGTGGGGATGAGGAGGACGTCGGCAAGCGCAAGGCCTGTCGCCTCCAGCTTGGCCTGCTGCATCTCGCGCTCGCCATTGGTGAGCACGCCCACCTGGAAGCCGGATTCGAGGGCCCAGGTGAGGGTGGGCAGGGCGTCGGCAAAAGCGCGCCACTGCTCCCGGTAGGCGGAAAGATAGCCGTCATAAGCGGCCAGCGCCTCGGCATCGCTCATGTCCCGGCCGAGGAATTCGCGGCAGCGCGCCGCCCGCTGACCCTGGTGGGTGACCTCGCCGCGCTCGTAGGCGCTGAACCAGGTGCGCTCGATGGCCGCAAAGCGCGCATGCTGGCCCTCGGGCAGGCCTAGCTCGCGGCACCACTGATCCACCGCGTCCCGGGCCGCGCCGGTGTGGTCGAGCAAGGTGTCATCCAGATCAAAAAGTAGCGCGCGAATCATGCCTTCAGGCTAGCGCGATCGCTGACAGCGTTATGTCATGCGCGGCAGGCGCGCGTTAAATTCTTTACAATGGCTGGCATGACTCAGAAGACCGCAACTGCAACGATGCATACCAACTACGGTGACATTGTTATCGATCTCTTCGGTAACCACGCACCGGTAACCGTTGAAAACTTCATCGGCCTGGCCAAGGGCGAGAAGGACTACTCCACCCAGAACGCAAAGGGCGAGCAGTCCGGCCCGTTCTATGACGGCGCAATCTTCCACCGCATCATCGATAACTTCATGATCCAGGGCGGCGACCCTACCGGCACCGGCCGCGGTGGCCCGGGCTACCAGTTCCAGGACGAGTTCCACCCGGAGCTGCAGTTCGACCGCCCATTCCTGCTGGCCATGGCCAATGCTGGCCCAGGCACCAACGGCTCCCAGTTCTTCATCACCGTGGCGCCGACCCCGCACCTGAACAACCACCACACCATCTTTGGTGAGGTTACCGATGCTGCCTCCCAGGAGGTTGTGTCCAAGATCGCCAAGGTTGATACCGACCGCATGGACCGTCCGCACGAGGACGTTGTTATCGAGTCCATCGATATCGCGTAATCGCCTTTTCCCTCGGGCCCGTCACCGCATTATCCATGCGGCGGCGGGCTCGTTGCAGTTTTACCTCGAGCCACCCACCACTAGACCCCGCCTCAAGGACTGACAACTTCATGACCATGGTGAGAAACTATGTCCGCACTACCCCGGCGACCGCGCTCATCGCGGCCGTCTGCATCATTGCCTGGCTTATTACCGCGGTGCAGGCGCGGACGCTGGGCGCTACCTTCTATGATTCCGACCTCGCGGTGGACTGGGGCCTGTGGGGCCCGCAATACCCGATTGCGCCGCAGACCGCCCTGTCCTCCGCGTTTATGCACTTGGATGCGGGCCACGTGTCGGTGAACATGATCATGCTCCTTCTCATAGGCAAGGAGGTGGAGCGGGCGCTTGGCACTGGGTTGTACCTCGCCGCCTACCTCATTTCGTGCCTCGGCGCGTCCGCCATGATCTTGGCATTCGACTTTGAGACCCCCACCGTCGGCGCCTCGGGTGCGCTCTTCGCGCTCATGGCCATGCTGGTAGGTGCTTACCGCCAGCGTGGGCTCGATCTCCGTGCGCCCATCGCGCTCGTTCTGGCGAATGTGGCCTATACCTTTCTAGCCGATGGCGTATCCCTGTGGGGACACCTAGGCGGGTTGTGCACAGGCATCGTGTTGAGCCTCTTCCTCTATCGAAAAAGCTCCAGCCTCCGCTGGGGCGGCGTTGCTGCGGTGGCCGCGGTAGTCCTCGCGCTATTAGCCCAACAAGCTGGGGTTTGGGGATAACTGTGGAATTTGATCACCGGAAAGCGTGTGCGAAAAAATTCCACAATGGTTATCCACATTGTGGATAACTACATTTTTGTAATTTACCGAACGCTTTTCCGGAGTTTTCCCTGATCACGCTGGTCTGGCCGGTGCGAAAGTGCGAAAATCAGCTTGTGGAAGCCCGTGAAAACAGTTATCCACAGGGTGTTAATGATTGTGTGAAATTCACATTTCACAGGTTTTCTCCACAGCCTGTGGATAACTTTCTACCCATTGTGTTAACAAGACTGATAAATTTGGGTACTGACCTGCATAAGGAGCATTGTGGATTATCAACCTCGCGCTGTGATCGTCGGCGCAGGCCCGAATGGGCTCACGGCCGCGGCGCGCTTGGCCATGGCCGGATGGAGTGTGGATATCTATGAGCGCGCCCGCCGGGCCGGTGGTGCAGCGGCATCCTCCGCGGAGATTTTCCCGGGCACGATTGTGGATCTCGGTGCGGCTGGGCACCCCTTTGGCGTAGCGAGCCCGGCCTTTCGCGCCCTCGACTTGGAAGCCCACGGTGTGCGGTGGCGCAATGCTCCTTATCCCATGGCCCATCCGCTCGAAGGCGCGTCGGCCGGGATCCTGCACGGTTCCTTGGCGGACACGGCGGCGGAGTTGGGGACCGATGCCCAGGCGTGGAGGCGGCTGCATGGGCACATCGTCCGCCACATCGATGAGCATGTGGATAACGCGCTTACCCCGCTGGTGCGCTGGCCCAATCGCCCTGTGCGCTTGGCGCAATTTGGTGCGGCCGGAGTTGTGCCCGCCAGCAGCTTGGCACGCGCGGCCTTCCGCACGCCCCAGGCTCGCGCCCTCTTTGCGGGCAGCGCGGTACACGCGATCACCTCACCGACTACGCCTTTTACCTCGGCGTTCGGCCTGCTCTTCGGCGGCCTGGGCATGACCCGCGGCTGGCCCGTGGTGGAGGGCGGCACCGGCGCTCTTATCGACGCCCTCCTTAACCTCCTCCGCTCCCACCATGCCCGCCTCCACACCGGATGCGAAGTCACCGACCTGCGCGAGCTTCCTCCGGCCGATGCGATCATCCTGAACCTCACCCCGCGCCAGATTCTGCGGCTGGGTGGGCTGGAACTGCGGGACGGCACTCGGCGGAGCCTCGCGCGCTGGCGCTATGGCAGCGCCGTATTCAAAGTTGACTTCCACCTCAGCGAACCCGTGCCATGGACCGATCCGCGCGTGGGTCGGGCCGGCACCGTGCATGTGGGAGGCACCATGGAGGAAATCTGTGGGGCTGAGGGGGACGTCGGCAAGCGGCGCATGCCTAAGCGCCCCTTGGTATTGGCATGCCAGCAATACGTGGCCGACCCCTCCCGAGGGCAAACACTGTGGACGTATGCGCACGTCCCCCGCGGCTACGTGGAACGCTATCCGGGTGAGGTCACCGAGCTGATTGCTGCCCAGATTGAGCGCTTTGCCCCCGGATTTCGCGATACCATCCTGGCCACCCGTGCTACGAGCCCGGCCGATCTGGAGCGATGGAATCCTAATTTGGTGGGCGGCGATATTGCTGGCGGCGCCATGACCGGGCTGCAAACCCTCCTGCGACCACGCCTGTCGGCCCATCCGCACCGCCTCACCCCGGGAGTATTTATGGCTTCTAGCTCGGCCGCTCCCGGCGCTGGCGTGCACGGTATGCCGGGGTGGTGGGCCGCCGAAGAAGCGCTTAGCGCGTGGAACGGCGGCGCTGCCAAATAAGGAAGCCGGCGCCGATGAGCCAGAGAGTCGCGGCGGCGAAGTACCCAGGGATGGTCGTGGTGCGGGGCAGGTAGGAACTGCCTGGGACGAGTCCGGCAACCACGGGCTCGAGGAGGAAGCCGAGGACGGCGAGGTAGTCGAACCAGCGGAACCGTGCCGAGGCCGCGCCGGCCAGCCCCAGTACCGGTCCAGAAATGAGCGCCAGGAAGAACCACTGGGCGTTGTACTCGAATGCCTCGCGCCAGTTATATACACCGAAAACCACGAGCAAGGCATAGTGCAGCGCCAGCATCATCACGATGATTCCCGTACCGGCCAGGAGTGCCTTGAGCCACCGGCCCGGAAAATTCTTGCCCATGAGGAAGCTAAAGATTCCCCACACCATGCCCGAGCCTAGGACGTTGCCTAGGTAGTTGCGAACGGAAAGGCGGAGGGGAGCGGTGCCGGTGAGTAGGGTGGCGTCGGCAAACGCGATGTGCACGGCTGCGTAGGCCACTGAAATGATGAGGCCAGCAGCAAGAATATGGCGAGACATGTGGCTCCTTGATATGAAAAACCCTCGCCACCTACAAAAAGTAGGGAGCGAGGGAATAGGCTGTGGCGTTTAGCTTAGCGCCAACCCATGGTCATTAGCAGGCCGATGATGGCCAGGCCGAAGCCGATGCCGTAATTCCATGCGCCGAGGTCCGCCATGAACGGGATGTCCTGGCCAGCGAGGTAATTGACCACAAGCCACAGCAGGCCGATGACCATCAGGCCCAGCATGATAGCGACGTACCACTTCGGGGTGCCCTCAGAATTGATCTTGACGGGCGTGCGGTTGGTAGCAGAGCTCGAGGTAGGGACGGAGGAGCTCTGGGAAATCTTTGACTTCGGCATAAGATACCTTTTCTAGATTTAAAGTCTTATCTAAGTTCGTACTGAGGCCTTAGGATACCAGCAGTTATGGCTGCGGCAGAAGTGCAGCGGGGTCGAAACTCCACAGGCGGATATCAATATTTTGATCCTTGCGCATGGTATCGCCCGGGTTCACAGACGCCCAGCCAATCTTATTGGCATCCACCAAGGCACCGGTAGGAGCCGGCTCGCCGACGACGAACTGGCCGGTCCAGCCAGCCTCCCGCAACGCGGCCTCGGCCTGGCCTTCATTCTTGCGTACCAGGTCAGGGGCCTTAAAGAGCATGCCATTGGATACCTCAACGGTAACCGGCTTGCCCTTTTCCAGCTCCGCGCCCTGGTTGGAGACGCTCAGCACCGTGCCCTTCGGCTCCAAGGAATCCACCTCGCGGACGTCTACATCAAAGTCATTCGACTCGAGACGGCTCTGGGCATCCTCGACGTCCATGCCGGCGACATTGGGCACGCGCTTCTTTTCGACGCCCTTAGAAACCGTTACCCGTACCTTCGATCCCTTGGACAGCTGCGTGCCGCCGGCCGGGTCCTGCTTGATGATCTGGCCGGCCGGGGACTCATCGTTTTCTTCCGAGACATCGGAATTGAGCACCAAGCCTGCTCCTTCGAGGGCTCGAGCGGCCTCATCCAAGGTCATGCCGGTGATATCTGGGACGTCCGTAATCTCTTTGCCAGAGGAAACGGTCAGGGTCACCGAGGCATTCTTCTGCAGCTCGGAGCCTGGGGCCGGATTAATGCGGATGGCATTATTGCGTGGAATATCCGGGTTGGCCTCCTCATTGACGGTGACCTGCAGACCCATGTCTTCTAGTTCCTTGACCACCTCATTGCGCGGGCGGTTTTCCACCTCGGGCACGGTGATTTTGTCTTCGCGGGCCGATTGGGTCTGGCGTGGCTTATCCTCAGAATCTTGATCGTTGGAGAAGAAATCCCAGGCGAAGTAGCCCACGATGGCTACCAAGAGGGCGGCCAGGAACGCTGCCAGCCACTTCAACCAGCCGCCACCCTGATTGTCATCGTCCTCGGTGGGGCGGGTGGACTGGATTGGCGCGCGGTGCGCGGCCGCAGCTGGTGCGGCGGCGCCGACCATTTCGGTAGGCTGCTCGTCTTCTTCCTCGTTGACGTGCATGCGCGCCGCCGCGGTGATCTGCCCATTGCGCAGGCGTTCCAAATCGCCGGCCATCTCCCAAGCGGACTGATAACGATCCGCCGGGTGCTTGGCCATAGCGGTAAGCACTACCGCATCGATATTGACGCGCTGGGTAGGAGTCAGCGAGGGATCCGCGATGAGCTCCGATGGTGGCGTCGGCTCTTCCTGCACATGTTGGTACGCAACCGCAAAGGGGGTTTCGCCCTCAAAAGGAGTATGGCCGGTAAGCGCCTCATAGAGCACGCAACCCAGCGCATAGACATCGGAGCGGGCATCCGCGTTCTTACCGCGGGCCTGCTCCGGGGAAAGGTACTGGGCGGTGCCGATAACGGCGGAAGTTTGCGTCATCGCCGAGGTGGAATCATCCAAGGCGCGGGCGATGCCGAAGTCCATCACCTTCACCTGGCCGGTGTTGGTGAGCATAATATTTGCCGGCTTGATATCGCGGTGGATAATCCCGGCCTCGTGCGAGGCTTGCAGTGCATCTGCTACCGGTTTGAGGATATCCGCCGCTTCCTGGGCGGACAGGGCGCCATCCTCGCGAATGATATCGCGCAGGGTGCGGCCATTGACCCGCTCCATGACGATATATGGGATGGTCATGCCATCCAGCTCGGTTTCGCCGGTGTCATAAACCGCCACGATATTGGGGTGATTCAGCTTGCCCGAGTTCTGGGCCTCGCGGTAAAAACGCTCGCGGAAGTTGACGTCGCGCGCCATTTCTGGGCGGAGCATCTTTACCGCTACTTGGCGGCCTAGGATGGTGTCTTCGGCAGCATAGACCTCAGACATGCCGCCGGTGCCGATGATCTCGCCTCTCCGATAGCGGTCATTGACCATCGCTTAGTCACCCTCCTGTGTAAGTAGATCGGCCAAGTCTCCGGGGAGCTCATTAGCCTGCGAGTTTACTGGAGTATCCAGCTCAGGTGTAGTTTCAACGTGCGTATCCTGCGGATTCTGTTGCGTCGGCACGGCCGGGGGCTGTTCCTGGCGGGTAGGCGAATGGCGCGTGGGTGTCTCGCGGTGAGTCGTGCGCGGGGCCTCTTCCTGATCGGATTCCTGCGGCTCGGTCTCTGTCACCGTCACCGGTGCAGGGGCCTCTTCCGTATCTTCGTCCGGGGTGTCCTGCGGGGTGGTGGTGGGATCGCGGTACTCCGTAACTACCGAGGTCTCCGGAGTGCTGGAGGGCTCGCTTTGTCCCTCGCTATCGCCAAAGTGCTGGTAGGCGGCATAGCCCCCACCGGCCAAGGCTGCGAGGAGCAGGGTGATACCTAATCCCTTCAGGAAAGAGGAGCCGCCCTTGGACTCTTTTGTGGGGGCGGTCCCCGCGGCCGGGTGGATGGTGGTGGGTTGGGCGACATTGCCCAACATCTCCGTCGAGGCAGACGGCGATGGCTCCGGCGCGCGCTGTGCTAGCGGTGCAGACTTGGGTTGCGGAGGGCGCTTGCCTAGTCTGACTGCGGAAATAGCCAGAGTGAACTCATTGCCATCGGCGTAGCGGGTCCCCGGGTCCTTGCGCAACGCAATGCGGATGAGTTCGCGAGCCGGAGCGCTGATATTCGTCGATAGTGGCTCTGGCTCCTGGTTGATGTGCGCCAAAGCGATGGACACGGAGGAATCTCCGGTAAAGGGACGCTTGCCTGCCAGCATTTCATAGCCGACGACGCCGAGCGAATAGACGTCGGAAGCCGGCGTGACGTCCTTGCCCTGTGCTTGCTCGGGCGATACATATTGCGCGGTACCCACCACCATGCCGGTGCGGGTCAGCGGCACGGCCGCGGCCGCCTTGGCGATGCCAAAGTCCGTGATCTTGACCTGGCCATTTTGCGTAATGAGGAGGTTGCCGGGCTTAATATCGCGGTGGACCAGCTCCATGCGGTGAATGATGGATAGGCCATGCGCCGCCTGCTCGAGGACGTCGAGAGCGAGCTCTTCTTGCAGCGTATTTTCGCGCGCCAAAAGGTCTGCGAGGGATTCGCCGCGCACATACTCCAAGGCCATGAAGCAGAACTTGCGGCCGTTATCCTCTAGCTCGCGGTAGTCATAAGTGGCCACCACGTTCTCGGATTGAATGGATTCGGCCGATTTCGCCTCGTTGCGAAAGCGCGAGAGGAACTCCTGGTTATCGGAAAATTCCGGACGCAGAACCTTGAGCGCCACCTCACGATCATTGCGGGTGTCATCGGCCAACCACACGGTGGACATTCCTCCGTGACCGATGATCCACTGCAGCTCGTAGTCGCTGCCAATCAGTGCCTGGAGATGTTCCTTATTCTCGGCGCTATTCATTACTGCTCCCCCTGGTATGCGCGCAGGATGGCGCGGCCAATTGGGCCGGAAACCTTGCCGCCCGTCGCGGACTCACCCAAGTTACCACCATTTTTCACCACGACGCCTACGGCGATATCGCGTTCCGGATCGAAGGCAACGTACCACACATGCGGGGCCAGCCCCTCGCCGTGCTCGGCGGTGCCGGTCTTGGAGGCAAAGCCATTGCCGTCATATCCGGCGGAGGAACGCTCGGAGGCGTACATCAAGTCAGTAAGCGTCGCCGCAGTTTCCTCATTAACCGCCTGGTCTGCCTTCTTCGGCTTGGTAGTGCGGACATCCTTCATCTGGGCATCGGTAATGCGATTGACCAGGTAGGGCTGCATGCGGGTGCCCTTATTGGCCACGGTGCCCGCCATGACTGCTGCCTGCAGCGCGGTCATGGTGACGTCGCGCTGGCCAATGGCGGACTGCGCCGTGGCTGCCCCATCCGGCAAATCGCCCAAGGTGCCGGCGGAGGTAGACACGCCGAGGTCGTAATTCTCGCCCACGCCAAAGGCCTTGGCGTACTTGCGCAGTTCATCAGCGCCGATCTGCTCCGACATCTCCACAAAGGCGGTATTGCACGACAGCGCAAAGGCGGTTTGCAGGGTCACCGCATCCTGACCATTGCACTTTTGGTTGGCGTAGTTAGTCAGCTCCGTCACCGTATCCGGCAAGGTAATGACATTGGAACCGGTCAGGGTGGAGGAAGGATCAAAGCCATTGTTAAGGCCTGCGGCGGTGGTAATGATCTTGAAAATGGAGCCAGGAGGTAAGGTCTCTGCACCGGCGTGGTTGACCAGCGGCTGTCCCTCTTGTTCCTGCAGGTTGGCCCAAACATCCTCGGCGGAATCGCCCATCAGATCATTGGGGTTATAGCCAGGGTTGGAGGCCATGGCAAGGATCTTGCCGGTCGAAGGCTGAATGGCAACCGCAGAGCCTTCGTAGCCAGGGCCCACGAGCTGATCGTAAGCCGCCTGCTGGAGCCCAGGATCGATGGTGACCTCTACGTTGGCGCCCTGCTTCGGTTTATCGGCCAGTGCATCGAGCCAATTCTGCTTCATCAAAGAGTCATCGGTGCCATTGAGGATGTCATTTTGGGATGACTCCAACTCGGAGGCGCCAAACTGGCTCGACAGGTAACCGGTCAGGTTGCCAAAGGCCGGCGAATCAATGGGGTAGGAGCGCGAGTAGGTCTCATCCGGGTTTTGCGTAGACTGCGCCAGCACGGTATTGCCCGCAAAGATCTGGCCACGCGGGGTGGTCTGCATCTCCATAAAACCGCGCATGTTCCGCGGATTATGGGCATACTTATCTTCAGAAAAAGCCTGGATTACCGTCATATTGACCAGCAAAATGGCGGTCAAAATGATGGCGAACAGGGACACTAGACGGATGGATCGATTCATCGGTGAGCCTCCTGGACCGACGGGAACATGGAGGTATCGCTCGGAGCATTGCCCGAGGTCTCCTGCATGGGGCGACGAGCCGCGTTAGAGATCCGCAGCAGAATCGCCAACAACACGTAGTTAGCCATGAGAGAGGAACCACCGGCAGACATGAATGGCGTAGTCAGGCCGGTCATCGGCAGCAGGGCAGAGATGCCGCCGGTGACCACGAAGACCTGTACGGCCAAGGTAAGAGAAAGACCGGATGCCACCAACTTGCCGTAGGTATCGCGGGTGCGCAGCGCGGTGCCGAAACCGCGGGTGGTCAGCATACCGAAAAGCACCAGCACGGCGGCGAGGCCGATGAGGCCGAACTCCTCACCGATTGCAGCAAGGATGTAGTCCGAGTGGGCCACCGGAACTAGTTCTGGATGCCCCTCGCCCAAGCCGCTGCCAGAGATGCCGCCGGAAGACAAGCCGAATAGCGATTGGGAGAGCTGGAAACCCGTGACGTCATAGTTACCCAGCGGATCCAGGAAGTTGGAAAAGCGCTGCTGGATCTTGGAGGAAATCTGGTAAATGCCAAACCCGCCGACGCCGACGAGGACCACGCCGATGAGTAGCCAGCTCACTCGGCCAGTGGCCATGAATAGCATGCCGAGGACGGTGCTAAACAGCAGCAGTGCCGGGCCAAAGTCATTGGAAATGCCCATGATGACGATCGCGATGGCCCACACGATCAGGATGGGCGCGAGGTCACGGAGGCGCGGCAGGGAGATGCCGAGTACGCGGTAGCCTGCCACGGTAAAGAGGGACCGCTTCTGCGTCAGCAGCATGGCGAAGAACAAGATCAACAAAATCTTGGAGAATTCGCCCGGTTGAATGGAGAAGGGCCCCAGATTTAGCCAGATGCGTGCCTCCACGTCAGGGGGCTGCGGCCATACTAGCGGCAGGGCCAGCAGGATGAGACCGGCGGCGCCCAAGATATAGGAGTAGCGCGTCAGTGACCTGTGGTCCTTTAAAATGGCTAGGACCAGTACAAATAACACGAGTCCGACGATGGTCCACATGACCTGGCGCACGGCGAGCCCGCCTTCATTGACCAGATCCAGGCGGGCCAGCATGATGAGCCCGATGCCGTTGAGGATCGCCACGATGGGCAGCATGATCTGATCGGCATACGGCGCAAGGAAGCACATCACTAGGTGGGCAACGGTAAAGACGCCGATGAATCCGCCGATGAGATAAACCAGGTCCATGGTCAACGCGTTGTCTTGGGATAGCTCCAGGCTGACCAAAGTGATAGCGAAGACGATGGCGGATAGGATGAGCAGGCCGAGCTCGGTTCCTCGGCTAAAAAACTTTTTCACAACCTACACCTCCCGGCAGGTAACGCCAGGCTTGTTTTTCTTGGCATCCTTTTTATCTTTTTGGCTCGGTGCAGTGATACATGGCTTGAGCGCCTTATCGCCCAAATCATTGATCTGTTGCTGCACTTCACCGAGATCACCAGTGGAGAGATGGTCGACGGCGCTGCGCTCAGATTCCGGCAAGTCCGTGACCTTCAGCGGTGCGAAGTCGCCCTCGCAGGGCTGGCCGGAAAAGAGCAGCGAGTTGCTGTCATTAATGCACACGTGTTGGTGCGTGGAGTGTAGTTCCTTGCCAAAGACGGAGTAGTCAGCACCCTGTTGGATGGTGATTTCCTGTGCCTCGTTGGTAGCCACGTAGTAATTATTGGACAAGAAGTTCTTCGCCCACAGTCCGGCACCGATGACCAGCGCGAGCACGATGAGCAAGGCAATGAGGACCTTCCAGCCGATCTTTCGACCGGAAGTTTCGTCCTCCGTGTCGTCGTCGGCATGCTCGGGGCGCTCGTTCTCGCCCTCGGCCATGACGGCCGGTGGAATTACTTGCGGCTTGCGGGAGAGCTGTGCCGCCCGCGAAGCAGAAGAATCCGGGTGGGTGGGCTCTTCCGTCGGGCCGGCGAGCGCGCCCACGCGGAACGGCTCATGTTCCTTGGGCTTTTCTTCAGTTACTTCACCGATTACGACGGTGACATTATCCGGGCCGCCCGAACGGATAGCCAGGTCCACCAGGGCGGATCCGGCCTGCTCGATGCTGCCTTGACCCAGCGCGGTTTCGATGGTGGACGCGGTTACGGGGTCCGAAAGACCATCGGAACACAGCAAGATGCGGTCGCCCGGCTTGGCGTCGAGAGTAAACAGCGTTGCTTCAACCGGACGGCCCGTATAGGCCTTCAGGATGAGGGACTTTTGCGGGTGCGACGAGACGTCGCCCGGGTCCAGCTCGCCCTTGTCCACCAAGGACTGCACGTAGGTGTCGTCCTTGGTGATCTGCTTGAGCTTGCCGTCGCGCAGCAGGTAACCGCGGGAATCGCCCACGTGGCAGACGCCGAAATCCGTGCCGTTGAAGAGCATGGTGGACAGCGTGGTGCCCATGCCTTCGGTCTCTGGATGCGCCTTGACGTGGTCACTGATGGCCTCATTGGCCTGCTCGGCGGCCGCTTCCAGCAGGGCCTTGGTGTCTTCCTGGCCCGGATCTTGGTCCAAGATTTCTAGGTGGTTGACCATCAGTTCGGAGGCAACCTCGCCTGCCGCGTGGCCACCCATGCCATCGGCCAAGATCAAAAGGTGAGGACCGGCGTAGCCCGAGTCCTCGTTGTTATCGCGAATGAGGCCGCGATCGGACTTAGCAAAGAAGTTCAGCTTCAGTGTCATGCGTTCAACCTCACGGTGGTGCGGCCCAGCTTAATTTCGGAGTCCGCGCCGACTACCTCGGGTTGGTCGATGCGCACGCCATTGACAAAGGTGCCATTGCGAGATTCCAAATCCTCCACAACCCATTCGCTGCCGCGGCGGAATAGCCGGGCATGGTGGCCAGAAGAATAATCGTCGCCCGTGACAAAATCGCAGTCCGAGGCGCGGCCCAGCGTGCAATCCTCCAACGTGCCCAACTCCATATGGGAGCCCTGCAGGGGACCCTCCACGATGGACAGCTGCTTAATCGCTTCCCGACGCCGCGGTGCGCCAACCTTCTTCGACTGCTGGCGGATAGCACCGGCAGATTTATTAGTATCGCGGCGCATGGCGTTCAAGGCCACCAGGATAAAAATCCAGAGCAGAGCCAACAAGCCGATGCGAAGCGCCAGCATGATGACTGCATCCATGGCGACCTCCCTTCCTTAACTGAACTTAGTAGCTGTGCGAATCAAGACCCGTAATGCGGACCTCGATGTGGGAATGGCCCATGGTGATCACATCGCCATCGGCAAGCAACCAATTATCAATCGGCGTTTCATTCACCGTGGTGCCATTGGTGGACTGCAAATCCACCAGCACCGCGTCTTGGCCGTTCCAGGTGATCTCCGCGTGCTGGCGGGAAACACCCGTATCCGGCAGGCGCAGGTCCGCGTCATTGCTGCGGCCGATAATATTGGAGCCTTCCTGGACGTGGTACACGCGGGACGAGCCGTCCTGCAGCATCAGGTTGACTGCTGGGCCCTGCGGCTGCGGGGCGGGTTGACTATCTGGAGCAATGAAAGCGGTAGTTACTGCATCATCGGCAGTATTGTCGTGCTGCTCGGTCATCTGGTCCTCCTGACCATCAAAGTCGTGGAAAATAGCCTCAAAACCGGTCTCTTCCGTGGGCTCGTGATCAATAAACGAGGACACGCGAAGCTGACCCGTACGCAAACCAGATTCCTCCGCCACCCGCACGATCACGGGGCCCGCGAGGGACCATCCGCTATTGCGAATGAAGCGCGACAACTGGTCTGCACAATCGGCCGGCAAATTGCGATCCTGCGACAAGTTCTCCAAATCCTTGGAGGAGACACCCACAGTCATTACGTTCGGACTATAAAGGTTGTCATCGTCGCCGCGCGCGAGATTGTCCTGAGCCTCTTGCTTCAAAAGCTCATCAATCTCCGCGGGAACGACCTTGCCGCCGAAGACAAGGGCCATGCCGTTATCAAGGCCGCGTTGCATGGCGGAGTCCAGCTTCGCCAGCTTTTCTAAAAACGCCACGAGCCATTCTCCTTTCCACCATGCAGCGATCAGTAGCGATCAGTAGCGATCAGTATAGTTTGTTCACTCCCTCGAAACGTAGATGGCGACGCGAAAGTTCCCAGAAATTTCGCCACCCCCTCCTCGAAATAATCCACTTTTCCTGCAGATTTGTAGTTCTGAGCAGCATTCGTGGTATCTTTATCAAGTCGCTAAGACAACCACACCCTGCCCGGGTGGCGGAATTGGCAGACGCGCTGGCTTCAGGTGCCAGTGTTCGATAAGAACGTGCGGGTTCAAGTCCCGCCCCGGGCACCATGTGAAGTCTCGAGACATCGTTCCGGTCGGTGTCTCGAGATTTTTCGTTTTTAGTTGCCCCGTTGGGGGCGGGTTAAGGGTCAAAATGTGTGTCTGGCTCGGCGTGTCGCGGGGGTTAGATTTGGCCTTTTTGAATGCCGATTGA
>NZ_JASPHM010000023.1:0-25567 GCF_030229215.1 Corynebacterium sp. MSK150 | reverse complement strand
GCGTATATTTGACGTTAACTCAAAGGTCAGAGCCTAAAAATCCCCGTTTCCAGACACACTTTCTGACCCTTAACCCTGGTTAGTCAAGAGGCGCGGGACCACCTTGCCGGTAGCGTTGCGCGGGAGCTTGGCTAGGAAGTGCACGTCGCGCGGAACGGAGTGATCGGCAAGCTTGGTGCGGACCCAGTCGCGGATGGCGTCGGCGGTGAGGGCCTTTCCGGCGGCGTCGGCAGTAGGCACCGCCCACACGGCGATGCGCTGGAAAGTCTCGCTATCCTTTACGCCACCGGCGTGGACCTCGTGGATGCCGGGCATGGCCTCGAGGACCTCGGTGACGGACTGCGGGTGGACGTTTTCGCCGCCGACGATGATCATGTCATCGGCGCGGCCGACCACGTGCAGGAAGTCGTGCTCGTCAATGTAGCCCAAATCGCCGATGGAAATGAGCCCGTCCACCTTATTGAGCCGCAAGTTCGGGTTGGTATAGCCGGTCATTGCGGTGGAGTTGGTTAGGTAGATCTCTCCCACCTCGCCGCGCGGAACCGGGTGGCCCTCCTTATCGAGGATGCGCAGCTTCGTGCCCGAGGCCACGCGCCCGGCGATGGTGGGGTTGGCGGCCACCTGGTCCATGGTGGCGGTCGTCGCCAGTGCGAGCTCGGTGGATCCGTACACGTTGCACAGGATGGCGCCGAAGCGCTCATTGGTCTCCTTGACCACCTCTGGGGTCAGCGCATTGCCGGCCGAGGCGATGAATTTCAGGCTCGAGGTATCGAACTCGCCGGCCGGGTCCCGCTCCACCAAGCGCTTAAAGAAGATGGGGGAGGAAATCATGCCATCGAGGTGGTAGCGCTGGGTATCGTCAAGCACCTGCTCCGCGTCGAATACGCGGCGGGTGACGATGGTATTGCGCAGGCCCAGCGCGATATTGATGCAGGCCCAGCCCCAGGTGTGAAAAATGGAGGCGGTGAGCTGCAGGCGCTGGTCGGCGCGCCACGGGATCGTATCCACGATGGAGGCCAGCACCACGGGCAGGGTCGGCTCCGGCCGCACAATGCCCTTCGGAATGCCGGTGGTGCCGGAGGACATGAGCACGATTGGGCCGTGCTTGGGGAAGCGCGGCAGCTCCACGGCCGGTGGGTTCTTCACAATTTTATCCAGCTTTGGCAGATCGCTTGCGCCCGTGTCGTGCGCGATGATGACCGGGATATCGGTGTCCACGCGGTCGATAAACTCATCATCTACGACGAGCACGTTGATGCCGTTTTCTTCAATGCAGCCGGCCAGCTGCTCCGGGGAGGAGCCCACGTTGAGCAGGTAAATAGAAGCGCCCACATAGCCCTTGGCGCCGAGCGGAATGATGATGCCGCGGCCGTTGCGCGCCATGACGCCGAGGCGAATCTCGGGCAGGTCCAGCGAGCGGAGGTAGCGGGCGAAGCCCTGGGTGTGGGTGCGCAGCTGGCGGTAGGTGAGGGTGCCGTCGTCGTCGATAAGCGCCAAGCGCTCCGGGCAGGCGAGGTAGCCCTGTTCTATCTCGCGCGCGGTGGTGAAGCGGTAGCGGGCCAGGTTCGGCAGCAGATTGAGCTGGGCCTTCGCGCCGCCTTGGTGGCTGACGAGTCCGGCGTTAAGAAGCGCCGGCACGAACCGGCCGAGGGCTGCAGCGTGGAATGTGAAATCAGAAAAATTCACGATCGGGAAAGCTCCAAATTAGCGAAGATAACGAAAAGATAACCATGGACGATATCGTGAGAGAGGCGGGCGGTGTTGCCGCCAACTCGAAATATGTTACAGAAGTAACTACAGTTACCTGAAGTTACCGGTGTTTCTAGAAAAGGATCTCATGAAATCTCTGCAGCTGAAAGTACTCTCCGTGGTGGCGTCCGCGCTGACCGTGCTGGGTGTGGTGGCCGCGCCGCAGGCCACCGCCGCGGAGCGCAACCTAGTAGCCTTCGGCGATTCCGTCTTGGCGGATCCAGATGCCGGCGCCTACTTCGCCCACCGCTACGATCCCTCTAAAGGTGTGGGCGTAGATTGCCCGACCTCCAATAACTACGCCAAGCGCGCGGGCGCCAAGCTGCGCCTTCCGGTGCGGGACTTCTCCTGCTCCGGTGCCGTGTCCATGTCCCCCGGCCCGCAGGTTTCCCAGCAGGTGGATGCGGCCATCCGTACCGGCGCGCTGAGCCCGGCTACTAACCGCGTGGTCATCACCACCGGCTTTAATGACACCTACAACCACCGCGATATGAACCTGCCGCAGATTCGCAAGCAGTTCGCGGACCGCACCGCCCCGCAGATCGAGCGCATTAAGCGCGCGGCCCCGAACGCCCGCGTGCAGATCGTGGGATACCCCACCATCGGTTCCGGCCCCTACTACTGCCTATTCCACTTCGGCCCGCGCCCGGCCGATTCCACCTTCCTGCCGGGCATTCAGGACTTTGAGAATAAGGCGCAGTGGATGCAGGTGGACCTGGCGGCGCGCACCGGCGTGCAGTTCCTAGACCTGAAGCCCTCTACCCGCAATAACGGCATGTGCGCCGATGCAAACCAGCGCATGTGGGCTGGTCTGGTGGACTTTACTGGTGGTGACGGCAACCTTCCCATCCATATGAACCAGCGCGGCCACGAGCATACGGCCAACGTCATTGCCCGCTCTTAAAACGAGTTTTCAATAATGCGCCGGTTTTGAAAATATCGGTACGCTCGGGCGCATGACTGTAAAAGCTGTTATTGCCCGTTCCAAGGGCGCGGAAGTCGAAACCGTCAACATTGTCGTTCCTGATCCCGGCCCTAACGACGTCATCGTGCGCGTCCAAGCCTGCGGTGTGTGCCACACCGACCTTGCTTACCGCGATGGCGATATTGAAGACGCCTTCCCCTTCCTGCTCGGCCACGAGGCCGCAGGCGTGGTAGAAACCGTAGGTTCTGCGGTTACCCACGTGGAGGAAGGCGACTTCGTCATTTTGAACTGGCGCGCCGTGTGCGGCGAGTGCCGCGCCTGCAAGAAGGGCGAGCCAAAGTACTGCTTCAATACCCACAACGCCTCCAAGAAGATGACCCTCGAGGATGGCACCGAGCTCACCCCTGCGCTGGGCATCGGTTCCTTCGCTGAGAAGACCCTGGTCCACGAGGGCCAGTGCACCAAGGTGGAAGACACCGACCCAGCCGCCGCCGGCCTACTGGGCTGCGGCATCATGGCAGGCCTCGGCGCGGCCGTGAACACCGGCGATATCCAGCTCGGCGAGTCCGTTGCCGTCTTCGGCTGCGGCGGCGTGGGTATGGCTGCCATTGCGGGCGCCAAGCTGGCGAGCGCGGCAAAGATCATTGCCGTGGACATCGACGAGTCCAAGCTGGAGACCGCCCGCGAGTTCGGCGCGACCGACACCATCTGCTCCAAGGACCTTTCGGAGCAGGAGGTTATTGACGCCGTCCGCGAGCTCACCGGCGGCTTCGGCACCGATGTCTCTATCGACGCCGTGGGCATTCAGCCCACTTGGCGCCAGGCCTTCTACTCCCGCGACCACGCCGGCCGCATGGTCATGGTGGGCGTGCCGAACCTCACCGACCACGTGGATATCCCGGCCATCGACCTCTACGGCCGCGGCGGTTCCATCAAGCCCGCGTGGTACGGCGATTGCCTCCCAGAGCGCGATTTCCCCGCTTATGTGGCGCTGTCTAAGGCCGGCAACTTCCCGCTGGATAAGTTCGTCTCCGAGCGCATTGCGCTTGACGACGTCGAGCAGGCCTTTGCCACCATGAAGTCCGGCAAGGTTCTGCGTTCGGTGGTGGAGTTTTAATGCGTATCGATAGCACGGTTACTTCTGGCAAGTTCCGCCTCGATGGCGGCGAGTGGGACGTGGACAATAACGTCTACGTCGTGGGCGATGACTCCAGTGTGTACGTGGTGGACCCCTCCCACGACCTCGATGCGGTAGCAGAGCTCGTTGGCGACCGTCGCGTGGAAGGCATCTTGCTCACCCACGCGCACAATGACCACTGCGAGCTCGCCCCCGAGGCCGCAAAGCGCTTCGATACCGAGGTCTACCTGCACCCGGACGATGACATGCTGTGGCAGGAGTCCAATGGCGATGCTCCGTACACGCCATTGGCGGACCGCGGCCAGTTCGATATTGGCGGCGAGAAGATTACGGTCTACCACACCCCGGGCCACTCGCCGGGCTGCGTGGTGCTGCATGTGGGCGAGACGCTGCTGTCGGGCGATACGCTCTTCAACGGTGGCCCTGGTGCCACCGGCCGCAAGTACTCCGACTTCGATGTGATCATCGAGTCGCTGAAGAACGTCGTCTTCACCCTGCCCGAGGACACCAAGGTCCTGCCAGGGCATGGCGACGCTACCACGGTGGGCGCGGAGGCCGCGCGCATCGACGAATACATCGAGCGCGGCTACTAGCCTCTAGTACGCCCGCAGGTACTCGCCGTAGCCGGACTTGAGTAACGGCTCGGCGAGTTTTTCTAGCTGGGCGCGGTCGATGAAGCCCGCCTCGTATGCGGCGACCTCGGGCGATCCGATAACGATGCCGGTGCGTTTTTGCATCACCTCGACGTAGGCGGAGGCCTCGCTCATCGAGTCCACCGTTCCCGTATCGAGCCACACGCTGCCGCGGTGCAGGCGCTGCACATTCAGCTCGCCGCGGCGCAGGTACTCCTCGTTTACCGCCGTGATTTCCAGTTCACCGCGGCCGCTGGGCTCGATGCCTTTGGCTATCTCCACCACGGAGTTGTCATAAAAGTACAATCCCACCACCGCGTGGTTCGACCGCGGCACTTCCGGCTTTTCCTCGATGCTCAACGCATGGCCTGCGGCGTCGAATTCCACGACACCATAGCGCTGCGGATCCGAGACCTCGTAGGCGAAGATGATGCCGCCCTCCGGATCCTGGCAGTGGGCGAGCTCGCCGCCGAAGCCGTGGAAGATATTATCGCCGAGTACCAGCGCGACGCTGTCGTCTCCAATAAACTCCTCGCCAATCAAAAAGGCCTGCGCGAGCCCCTCTGGCCGCGGCTGGACTGCGTAATCGATCATGAGTCCGAGCTGCGATCCATCGCCAAAGAGCCGCTGGAAAGCCCCCGCATCCTCCGGGGTGGTAATGATGAGGATTTCTCGAATGCCCGCTTGAATGAGCGTGGTTAGCGGGTAATAAATCATCGGCTTGTCATAAATGGGCATGAGCTGCTTCGAGATGCCCTTAGTAATCGGGTAGAGCCGTGTGCCGGAACCGCCGGCCAGGATGATGCCTTTCATTTAATCCTCCGGGTACAGCGCCAAGTACAGGGCCAGGGCCGCGCGCCAATTCTGCGGCTTGAAGCCGGTAGCCTCGATTTTATCTAGCGCAAGCGTCGACTCCTTGGGGCGCGGCGCCTCGGGGCCCGCGATCTCGCGGTACTGCTCGGTGCTTACCGGAGTGACCTCGGCCGGGTCGTGGCCGAGCCCGATGAACACGGCCATGGCAATCTCATCGCGGCCCACGGTATCGCCTGAGTTGGAAAGGTTATACACGCCGTAGTCCGCACCGGAGTTGAGCAGGTGCACGATGCCTTTGGCCAGGTCCTCGGCAAACGTGGGTCGCCCGCGCTGGTCGTGGATGACCTTCGGTTCCACTCCCTTTGCGGCCAGCCGGCGCATGGTGGACATGAAGTTCTCACCATCACCAAAGACCCAGGAAGTACGGATGACGTAGTGCTGCGGCGCGGTCTGCGCGGCGGTATCGCCCGCGGCTTTCGACGCCCCGTACGCACTCAGTGGCGACGGCAGTTCCTCCTCAGTGTGGACCTCGTTGGTGCCGTCGAAGATATAGTCGCTCGAGACATGCACCAGCGTGAGTTGGTTCTCCGCGGCGATGCGCGCCAGCCGTGCGGGCGCTTCCGCATTGACGGCCCAGGCGGCGGCGCGGTCGTTTTCGGCACCGTTGACGTCGTTATACGCCGCGCAATTGATGATGGCGGAGTACTGCTTCCAATTCCGTTCTGGTCGGTCGGTGATGTCGAAGTCGGCGTGGGTGCAAAACTCGGCGTCGGCAAGCAGGCGTTTGAGTGCCCGCCCCAACTGCCCGTTCCCACCCGTGACAAGAATGCGTCGGGCGGGCATCGGGCTCACGTCTGTGAGAGTGGGGTGCTGCTTGTCTTTCTCTGAAATCTCGGTGGGCTCCAGCGGCCAGTCGACGATGTTGAGGTTCACCGCGGCGTAGCGAGCTTCGGCCGACCAGTGCTCATTCACCAGGTAACAGTAGGAGGTTTCCTCCAGCGCCTGAAAGCCATTGGCGACGCCCCGCGGCACAAACACCGCAGTCTCCGGACCCACCTCGTGGGTGACGACCTTGCCAAAGCTTTCCGACCCCTCGCGCAAGTCGCACCATGCGCCGAAAATCCTGCCCTGTGCCACCGAGACGAGCTTGTCCCACGGCTCGGCGTGCAGGCCGCGCGTAGCACCGGCGTGGTTGAAAGAGATATTGTTCTGCACCGGCTGGAAGCTCGCGAGCTCGGGTGCGAGTCCGGTGAATTTCTCGCGTTGCCAATTCTCCTTGAACCAGCCGCGGTTATCGCCGTGCACGTCGAGGTCGATGATGAGCAGCCCCGGGATGGCGGTTTCGGTAATACGCATATTTACTGTCCTTGCTGCTTGTAGCGGGCTTCCACGTCTTCTTTCTCGGGCTTCCACCAGTCTTTGTTATCGCGGTACCACGCGATAGTGTCTTCGAGACCGGCGCGGATATCCGTGAACCGCGGGGTCCATCCCAGCTCGCGGCGCAGTTTGGTGGCGTCCATGGCATAGCGCTGGTCATGGCCGGGGCGGTCCGCCACGTGCTCATAGAGTGCGCGCCCATTGCGGGTGTGGCCCATGATTTCACAGATCAGCTCAATGACCTGCTTATTATTAATATCTTCCTGGTCCGCGCCGATATTGTAGGTCTCGCCGATGCGGCCCCGCTCGAGGATGGCGAGCACCGCTTCGTTGTGGTCATCGACGTGGATCCAATCGCGCACCTGCTCGCCGGTGCCATAGAGCTTTGGCGTGTGACCGGAGAGGATATTGGTGATTTGGCGGGGGATGAACTTCTCGATGTGCTGGTACGGCCCGTAATTATTGGAGCAGTTTGAGATGGTGGCGCGCAGCCCGAAGGAGCGCACCCATGCCCGCACGAGGTGGTCAGAACCCGCCTTGGTGGCCGAGTAGGGGCTGGAGGGAGCGTAGGCGGTGTGCTCGCTAAATTTGGTCGCTGCTCCTATCTCGAGGTCACCGAAAACCTCGTCAGTGGAGACATGGTGGAAGCGGGTATCGTGCTTGCGGCAGGCTTCCAGAAGGGTGAAGGTGCCTACGAGGTTCGTGTGGATGAAGGGCGAGGGGTCGCGCAAAGAATTATCGTTATGGGACTCGGCGGCAAAATGAACCACTACATCGGCAGCGGCGACGAGCGGTTCTACGGTGGCGGGATCGGCGATATCGCCCTCCACGAGGTCAATATCGAGGCCGGCGAGGTTGGCGCGGTTTCCGGCGTAGGTGAGCTTGTCCAGCACCGTAACTCGGGTATCGGGACGCGCCTGGCATATAAGGCGCACGAAATTGGCGCCGATAAAACCGGCGCCGCCAGTGACGAGCATCGTTTGCATGGTTATCCAGTGTAGGGCAGTCGGGCGCGCGGCTGTGGCAGGCTGCGGGCCCCGGTCAGGCCGCGCCCGGGGGTGACGGCGGTGGCGAAGGTGGATCGGTGAGCCTGCGGGCCGGGGCTTGTTCCGCGGCGGGGTGGTCGTTGACCTCCACGGTGGGCGATAGGCCGTTGGGGTGGGCGGCCCGATAGCCTACCCGGCCCGTGTCGGGGTCTCGTTCGGCGTGTCCCATTCCGTTGCGGCCATCGCGGTAATCGTTATTGTCCACGTGGTGCCGGCGGCACAACAGAGTGAGGTTCTTGAGGTCGGTGGCGCCACCGTGAGACCAGGCTTGGAGATGGTGAACGTCGCAGTCCTGCCAGGGGCGGTTACACTCTGGGTGCGTGCAGACGAGCTCGGAGGCTGCGAGGGCGAGCTTTTGCCAGAGGGAAGCGGTGCGCTTGGTGCGGCCAAGCTCGAGGGGGAAGCCCTTGTCGTCCACAGCGCAGAAGAAATCGTGCTGCGCGCCGCCCAGGCGGAGGAGGTCGAGCGGGGTGAGCTCGATGCCGGTGCTGGTGGCGAAGCGGGTATCTCCGCCCATTGCCTCCAGTTCTTCCAATGTGGTGGCGACGAAGAAGGAGCCGAGGCCGTCGGAGTTCTTTTGGGTGGCGGAAAGGTAGCTCGACAGGGCGGCGGTTAGTTGGTCCGCCATGCGTTGGGCATAGGTGCGGGTATCGTCCTCGGGACTGAGATCCGCGCTGCCCTTATTCTTTGCGGGCGCGAAGGCGCTGGCGAGGATGGCGGCTGCGGAGGCATCGAGATAGCCGGAGATGTGCACGCCGCCGTCGGCATCTTGACGGGAGATGCTAAAGCGGCGCTTGCGGGTAGCGGCGTGCGGATCGGGCTCGCCGGCTGGGTTGAGAGCGTGCTTATTCGCCTTGCGGATGGCCTTGCGCAGCCACTCGCGCAGGGAATCGAAGGAACGACGCTTGGCCTGCTCGAGAGCCTGGTTGCGCAGTTCGCTCGGGCCGGGGATGGCGTACTTGCTGAGGCTGCGCAGCTCGTTTTCGATGAGGTTGAGGATGCGCTCTGGGATAGGCTCTTCCTCAAAGAGCTTCTTGCGGCGCTTCTCCTCTTCGCGGCGCTCGCGGTCGGCGCGGCGGCGGGATTCCTCCTCGGCTCGGGCGCGTGCGGCATCGTCAGCATCGGGGCCCGCAGGGGGAGCCGGCTCCGGATCGGGGATGGGCGCGAAAAGGTTGCGTCCATTGCGGAGGCGGGCGGCGGCCTCGGCATCGGTAAGGCCTAGGCGCGTGGTCAGGTAGTCCTTGGCCTTGGAAGAACCAACGCGGCGGCCGGCGTCATCCCGCTCCGCGATGAAAGCGAAGGCGGCGTCGATAGTGGACTTATTTCCTAGCGCCCGCTCCAAGTGCTCGAAATGAGGATGAAGAAGCTCGAAAGACAGATCGGAGGGATCTTGCATGAGGCTGCGCAGCTGGGTGAGCCCAGTGGCAACCTGTGCGATGGCGGAGTCTATCTCCGCGTGCTTGGTGGTCTGCATGATCCCTCCCTTCCTTTTCGTTTACATGTTCTATCTTACCCAGATAAAACACCCCGTCAACAGGAAAGAAGGATTTGGTCAATAGATTAGACATTCCCCAAACAAACGCAGACTAAACTCCGCGAAACGGGGCCAAAACCACTAACTCGGGAAGGGAGGAAGGGCCTTCTGGTTAAGCCAGGTGTCTACGGTGGCGTCGAAAAGCGCGGCGTCAGGAGCGGCGGCACGGAAGGAATCCAGCAGCATGGAAGGCTCTACCACCGAATGCTGGTGTTCGGTGAGGTAGCTGCGGAGGGTGGTAAAGAAGGCGTCGCCAAGCAAGCGGTGAATGGCGTGCACGGTCAAGGCCCCGCGCTTATACACGCGGTCATCGAACATATCGCGCGCACCCGGATCGGAAACGGTGAGGTTCTGCGCCTTGCGTCCCAGGACGTTGTAGTGGGAACGCGCCGCCTCGCGCGCGGTGGTCTCGCCCTTGTGCTCGCCCCATAGCCACTCGCTGTAGCAGGCAAAACCCTCGTTGAGCCAGATATCCTTCCACTCGCTCAGGCCCACGGAATTGCCAAACCATTGGTGCGAAAGCTCATGCGCAATAAGGCGCTCGAAGGCGTGGTCGCCCTTGATGTGGTTGGAGCCAAAGATGGACAGGCCCTGCGCCTCCAGCGGTATTTCCAGCTCATCTTCCGTGATGACCACCTGGTAATCCGTAAACGGGTAAGGGCCGTAAATGGAGGAGAAGAAGTCCACCATTTCCTGCTGCTGGGCAAACTCATCGAGCACGCGCTCGCGCAGCTCGGCCGGTGCCCAGGCGCGCGTGGAAGGCCCCAAATCAAAATTAGAGAACTCGCCTACCTGGACTGTCGCCAGGTAGGTGGCCATGGGCTCGCGGGTGCGGTAGTGCCACCGCGTGGTGGAGCCGCCCGCCCGGCGGGAGACGAGGTCACCATTGGATACCACGATGAAGGGATCATCGGCCGTAATGATGATGTCATAGTGCGCCTTTTCAGACGGCGTATCGTCACAAGGGAACCAACTCGGCGCGCCGTTGGGCTGGCTGGCCACCAGCGAGCCGGATTCGGTTTCTTCCCAGCCAATCTCGCCCCAGGTGGTGCGGATCGGCCGCGGGCTGCCGCCATAGCGAATAATCAGCTCAAATTCCGTACCAGCGGCAATCTCCTCAGCAAAACGCAGGCGCAGCTTGCCGGAAGACTGACGGAACTTAGCCACCCGCGGCGCACCCTTCGCAGTCACGCGCCGGGCCACCATCGCCCCGCCTAGGTCTAGGGTCAGCGACGTTAAATCCTCGTCGGCCCGGATGGCCAAAGTAGCCTCGCCTTGAAGTAGGTTGGGCTCCACGAGGTAGGTCAGATCCAGCGTGTAGTGGGAAACCTCGAAACCGAGGTTAAAATCCACGCCGGTATAAGGATCAGTGTGGGCATGCGAAAGGGCGGTAGGAAGCAACTTCATAATGCTGCAAGCCTACCGCCCTTTCAGCCGCGGAAAGAAACGAGCTTATTTATTGAAAGCGCGCTCGAAGACCGGCCAAGAATCCTTGAGGTCCGCAATCCAGTGCGGCCAGGAGTGGGTGCCGGTATTGCGGAAGTTGTAGGTCGCTGGGATGCCAGCCTGGTCCAGCTTGGCCTTAAAGTTGTGGGTGCAGTAGTTCACGCCAGCCTCGATGGCGCCGCCTTCCACCTGCAGCTGAGCGGAGCCCAAAGCAGCGGTAGCAGGGTTGTAGCCCTTAGCCACGTTATAGGAGAAGGTATCCTCCTTGCCTGCCAGCCCAGAACCGGAAGAGATGTACAGCTCCGTGCCGCGCAGCTTCTCGTGGTTCATCATCGCGTCGTTGTAGCGGTTGGTGGGGGAGCCGAACGGGCCCCACATCTGCTCCGTGGTCGCGCCACCGCGGTTAACGGTAAGCTCAACGGCCTTGTGCTCTACCGGGTAAGCGGTAGCCGCGCAGCCGGCGTAGGAACCGACGGCGTCGTAGAAGCCCTGGTTGTGCTCCGCCAGCAGCAGGGAGGAGGTGGCGGACATGGACATGCCCGCGATGGCACGGTGGTTATCGGCCTTGATATGGCCCTCGATGGCACCCGGCAGTTCCTTGGTGAGGAAGGTTTCCCACTTCTGCGGACCCTTGAGGTACTTGGAGTTCGGCTCGGAGACCCAGTCGGTGTAGTAGGAGAAAGCACCGGCCTGTGGGACGACCACGTTGACGTTCTTGGAGTGGTAGAAATCGACGGCGTCGGAAAGCTTCAGCCAGTCCATGTCCTGCTCCGCGCCGCCGGCGCCATTGAGCAGGTAGATGGTCGGGCGGTTCTCATCCGTTGCGCGAATGACGGCCAGCGGAATCTTGCGGCCGTTCATGGCTGGAGAGGTGGCCTGCAGCTTTTCGACGCGCGGATCGTCCTTGTACTTCTGGTACCAAGTCTGCTGCTCCAGTTCCGGGGTGACCTCCAGTGGGGCCAGGGTGGACTGGGCGGCGTTGCCCGCTACCTGTTGCGGGGTGAGCTGTGCGGCCCCCGCCATCGGGGCGGATGCTAGGCCGGCGCACACGGCGGTGGCGGCCAGGATGGAGCTAAGGCGCTTCATAGTGCTTCTTTCCTGTAGTTTATGAACTCGCTGATTATACTGCTGCGTTGCTTATTCCGCAGTACCGGCGGTCTCTGGGGCGTCAGCGGTCAGATCTTCGACGTAGTCCTTATCCGGGGACTGGTCAGCGGCGCTCGGGGCGTCCTTAACCTGCGCATCTTCCTCGGCCTGCGGTGCCTCGATAGAAAGCTCGTTGGGCTTTACCTCCGGCTCGGCCGGTGCCTCTGCAGCATCCTTGGCAAAGCCGCGCTCGAAGGTCTTCCACGAGGAGAAAATGTCATCGCGCCAGCCCGGCCAGGAGTGGGTGCCGGTATTGCGGAAGTTCCAGTCTGCGTTCATGCCCTGGGAGTCCATCTTGGCCTTGAGGTCATGGGTGCAGGAGTTCATCGCGGCCTCGATGACGCCGCCCTCAACGATGAGGGTGGAAGACCCCGGAACACCCCAGTCATTGGCGCCGCCCAGGCCGGAGTTGACCGAGACATAGGTCTCGGACTTGCCCAGGTTATTCGGGTTAGCGTTCACCAAGGCATCGTTGTACACGTTGTACTCGCTGCCCATAGCGCCCCACATCTGATCGGCCGAGCCACCGCCGCGGTTGACGGTCAGCTGGGTGTACAGGCGTGGCAGCGGGCGAGAGGTGGCAGCGCAGCCGGAGAAGGAGCCCACGGCGTTGTAGAAGCCCGGGTTGTGCTCTGCCAGCAGCAGGGAAGAGGTAGCGGACATGGACATGCCGGCGATGCCGCGCTTGCCATTGCCGCCGATGTGCTTTTCCAGTGCGTCCGGTAGCTCCTTGGTGAGGAAGGTTTCCCACTTCTGCGGGCCCTTGAGGTAGCCATTATTCGGGGAAGATACCCAGTCGGTGTAGTAAGAGAAGGCGCCGGCCTGCGGGATGACCACATTGACGTCCTTGGACGTGTAGAAGTCCACCATGTCCTGCACGCCCTCAGTCTCAGGGTCGACGTCATGGTTGGCGGTGGCGGTCAGCCAGTCCATGCCCTGCTCAGCGCCGCCCGCGCCATTGAGCAAGTACAGGGTGGGGCGCTTCTTATCAAAGTTGCCGTCCGGGGTGATGACCGCCAGCGGAACCTCGCGGCCGTCCATGGCGGCGGAGGTGGCGGTCAGGGCCTTTACGTGGTTGCCGTAGTGCTTGCCAGCCTTGCTCTTATGGCCAAAGGCATAGCCCTTCCACTTGTCCTTGTCCTTCAGCTTGGCAATATCCACCACGCGGTTTTCGCCTTCGGTGGTGATGGCGTAGTTGATGTTTTCCGCGTCCGCAGGGTCGGTAAAGTTTACCTCGCGGATGGTGGACGGGGTGGCGTCACCCTGGTTCTCGGCCGGCTCGACGGCGGAGGCGATAGGGGCGGAGAGGACTCCTGCCGCGATGGCGATGCCTGCGACGCTGGAGCCGATAGAGCGCA
Organism: Corynebacterium sp. MSK150; assembly: GCF_030229215.1. Taxonomy (NCBI): domain Bacteria; kingdom Bacillati; phylum Actinomycetota; class Actinomycetes; order Mycobacteriales; family Corynebacteriaceae; genus Corynebacterium; species Corynebacterium sp. MSK150. The sequence goes on along the minus strand of NZ_JASPHM010000023.1, from coordinate 12,403 downwards.
AAGTATGCATATTTTTAGCTTCCTCGAGTTAAGAGAATCTTCTCAGTAGGTATCGTTCCGCAAAGCGGGAGTGTTAGCAAGACTCTATGCCTTAATAGCCCTTTTAATGTAGCAAAACCTGTGGCGCATGTGGTTTGTGTGTCATAATTCTGAACGCGGCGCGTATGTAACGGTGGCGCTACAATCTCCGCTAGTACTAAACGTGTGAATAATGTGGTCCCCATCCGCGGGCCCATCCCTCGCTCTAGGCAACTAAAAACACAGAAAGAAGCATAATGAACGTTTTCGATTCCATCCTCGTGGCCATCAACGAAGTTCTGGGCCAGTTCCTGCACGCCGGCTCCTCCATGTCCTCCACCGCTGCACTGGCTCTCGGCCTGTTCTAAAACACCGAGCCCATAGCCCTGCGTGGGGGCGTCGCGCGCTTGCCGACGCCACCGTGCAGGGCCTTTGTGCGTTTTACCCCCCCGAAGCGTGGGGTACTCGGGCATAAGAGTGTGGCCCAATGCGCGACATGGAGGGGAAAGTTACGTATCCTAAAGGGCGTGACTAATGAACATTATGACGTAGTAGTACTCGGCGCGGGCCCTGGCGGCTACGTGGCCGCCATCCGTGCAGCTCAGCTTGGTAAGAAAGTTGCCGTAATCGAGAAGCAGTACTGGGGCGGTGTCTGCCTCAACGTAGGCTGCATCCCTTCCAAGGCGCTGCTGAAGAACGCTGAGGTTGCCCACACCTTCAACCACGAGGCCAAGGACTTCGGCATTTCCGGCGATGTCTCCTTCGACTTCGGTGTTGCCCACAAGCGTTCCCGCAAGGTTTCCGCGGGCATCGTCAAGGGTGTCCATTACCTGATGAAGAAGAACAAGATCACCGAAATCAACGGCCTTGGTTCCTTCAAGGACGATAAGACCATCGAAATCACCGATGGTGATGACAAGGGCAAGACCGTCACCTTCGATGACTGCATCATCGCTACCGGTTCCGTGGTCAAGTCCCTGCCGGGCGTAGAGCTCGGCGGCAACATCGTGTCCTACGAGGAGCAGATCCTCAACGATGAGGCCCCGAAGTCCATGGTCATCGTCGGCGCCGGCGCCATCGGCATGGAATTTGCTTATGTTCTGTCCAACTATGGCGTGGATGTCACCATCGTGGAGTTCATGGACCGCGTCCTGCCGAATGAGGACAAGGACGTCTCCAAGGCTATTGCCAAGGAGTACAAGAAGCTCGGCGTCAAGCTGCTGACCGGCTACAAGACCACCTCCGTGAAGGACAACGGCGATAATGTCACCGTTGAGGTGGAGTCCAAGGACGGCTCCAAGCAGGACACCCTCACCGTGGACCGTGCCATGATCTCCATCGGCTTCGCCCCGCGCACCGAGGGCTTCGGCCTGGAGAATACCGGCGTTGAGCTCACCGAGCGCGGCGCTATTGCCATCGATGACACCATGCGCACCAACGTCGACCACATCTACGCTATCGGTGACGTCACCGCGAAGCTGCAGCTCGCGCACGTTGCTGAGGCCCAGGGCGTTGTGGCTGCAGAGACCATCGCCGGCGTGGAGACCCAGTTCTTGGGTGATTACATGAATATGCCGCGCGCTACCTTCTGCAACCCGCAGGTCGCTTCCTTCGGCTACACCGAGGAAGCCGCCAAGGAGAAGTTCGCGGACCGCGACATTAAGGTCGCTACCTTCCCGTTCTCCGCTAACGGCAAGGCCGCTGGCCTCAATGAGACCGCCGGCTTTGTCAAGCTCATCGCGGACGGCGAGTACGGCGAGCTCATCGGCGGCCACATGGTGGGCTCCAACGTTTCCGAGCTGCTGCCGGAGCTGACCCTGGCGCAGCGCTTCGACCTCACTGCTGAGGAAATCGGCCGCAACGTTCACACCCACCCGACCCTCTCTGAGGCTATGAAGGAAGCAGCCGAGGGCATCGGCGGCCACATGATTAACCTCTAAGCAGGGCTGCTTGCCGACGTCGCCATTGAGCACGACGCCAGCGGCACCGCACCGTTCGCCCCTCGTTGGAGGGAGGCGGACCGCGGTGCCGCTTTTTTATGTGTATTCCACCTGGGTGGCAGAGTTAGTACGGTGCCACGGCGGAGCGGTGGGCATCGACGTTGATGACCTCGTTGATGGGTGGAAAGGCGCGTTGCGCGCAGTTCTCGCGCGGGCACGTGCGGCAGCCGGAGCCGATGGGGGTGGCGGTAGAGAGATCGGTGAGATCGAGCCCCTCGGCGTAGACAGTGCGGTCGGCGTGGCGGGCTTCGCAGCCTAGCCCGATGGCGAAGAGCTTATCGGTATCGCCAAAGCGCCCCTGGTGATGCTGGACGGCGCGCGAAATCCACAGGTAGTTACGGCCATCGGGCATCTGGGCCAGCTGGCGGGAGATAATGCCGGGCTGGGTGAAGGTCTCGTAGACATTCCACAGCGGGCAGGTCCCGCCGTTATTGGAAAAGTGCACGCCGGTGGCGGATTGGCGCTTGGACATATTGCCGGCGCGGTCGACGCGAACAAAAGTAAAAGGAATGCCGCGGAGGTTATCGCGTTGCAGGGTGGACAGGCGGGAAGCCACGGATTCATAGCCCACGCCGAAGACCTGGCAGAGGTATTCCACGTCGTAGCCGGAGCGCTCAGCTTCGGAATGCATCAGTGCATAGGGCATCACGGTGGCGGCGGCGAAGTAGCTGGCCAAGCCGCGCCGCGCGAGGTTGCGCGAAGCATCCGAGGTAAACGGCTCCTCCTCCACTAGGGAAGCGATGTCTTCCCCGGCCTCGAGGAAGCTCAGCTCCGCGGCCATGCGGAAGGCGCGCTGGCCTTCGCTCAGGCGCGACGCGAGCTGGAACTCGCCGGTTTCGCGGTCAAAGCTGTGTAGCGTGCCATCCATCTGGGAAGTGATGCGGATATCTACGTTGTGGCGATCGCGCAGGCGCTGGGCCAGGGCGTGTTCGGTGTCGCGAATGCCGAAGTGGGTGACCGAGAGGGCGTCGGCAAGTTGCTCTGCATGGTGGTCCAGGTTGTCCAAGTAGTTTTGGCGAGCGTAGAAGAAGTCGCGCACCTCGTCGTGCGGCATGGATAGGGCCTGGGTGGCCTCGGTGGTGCGGCGGGCATCGGTGGCCAGCGAGAGCTTATCGCGCACATTGCGGTAGCGGCGGTGGACGTCTACCAGCGTGCGAGCCACGGTGGGGTGGTTATAGACCAGCTCGGAGAGCTCTTGCAGCTCGACGGGGGAGGGGCAGAGCTCTTTGTCTTGGATGACGTCCTGGATCTCGGCAAGAAGGCGGGAGTCATCGTCACGGGAGAAGAAGGTGGCATCGACGCCGAAGACCTCCGTGATGCGCAGGAGCACCGGGACGGTGAGCGGACGGACGTCGTGTTCGATCTGATTGACGTAGCTGGCGGAGAGCCCCAGCGTCGCGGCAAGGGAAGCCTGACTGAGATCGCGCTCACGGCGAAGCTGGCGAAGGCGGGATCCCACATACGTCTTACTCATGCCGGCAAGGTTACTGGCTGGCCTGCGGGTGTGCACCCTAATTGCAAAGATCTTGCGAAGAATGTTCACCCGCCTGTGGGCTACATGTGGGTTTCATGCGAAAGTTTGACACATAAAGGGGTAAGGCGGTCACTCTGGCAACCCTGGGTGATCAAGTTCACAAATCTGGGACAAATTACGCAACGTCAATATTGCGGAATTCCGAGCTGCCAAGGTAGTGACGTTTTGCCCCGAGGCTTCTAAGGCAACCCTTACCTAAAAGAATTCTGACTTTAACCGTACCGCCGTACCGTTAGCTGAAACGCCGCAGGAATTGACTAGTAACCAGCGGTTAAGCCCAGTTAAAGTGAGGGCGACAATGGAGGTGTCATGACTTTAAGAAATCCGGACCGTGAGGCAGTAGCTCACGGCCACATTACTAACGAACCAATCCGCCAGAAGCCGGGAGTGCCCTCCTGGGTTCTGAAGCTCATCATGGCCGTTACTGGCCTGCTTTTTGCCCTTTTCGTTGTTGGCCACATGGCCGGCAACCTGAAGCTGTATTTGCCGGCGCACGGCGGCGAAGAGGCACTGGATGAATACGGCGCATTCCTGCGCTCCATGGGCGAGCCGTTGTTCCCGCACGAGGGTGCATTGTGGATTATCCGCGCCGTCCTGCTGGTTGCCATCCTCGCCCACATCTATGGTGCATTTGCCCTGACCGCACGCTCTAAGGCGTCCCGCGGCAAGTTCCGCCGCAGCAACCTGATGGGCGGCCTTGATTCCTTCGCTACCAAGTCCATGCTGGTTACCGGCATCGTCTTGCTGCTGTTCATCATCTTCCACCTGCTGGACCTGACCCTGGGCGTGCAGCCTTTCGCCCCCGGCGACTTTGCAGAGGGCGCGGTGAAGGCCAACATGATCGCCACCTTCAGCCGCTGGCCGGTCACCATCGTGTACGTGATCGCTATGTGCTTCCTGTTCCTGCACCTCACCCACGGCATTCGCCTTGCCGCCTCTGACCTGGGTATCACCGGTGCGAAGTGGCGTCAGACCTTCCTGATCTTGGCGTACGTCATCCCGGCCGTTGTCTGCATCGGCAACATCGTTATGCCTTTGTCCGTTGCCCTGGGCTTGGTCAGCTAAAGGAGTTAGAAACCCATGACTAATACTGAACTCAAGCGCGAGCACCCTAAGTTCTCGCACCCACAGTCCATCGTTCCGGGCGTATCTGCCGGCAACATCCTGGAATCCCACGAGCCGCACGGCGTGCCGATGAAGGATATGTGGTCCCACCAGAAGGACCACATGCAGCTGGTTTCCCCGCTGAATCGCCGCAAGTTTGAGGTTCTCGTGGTTGGTACCGGCCTGTCCGCCGGTTCCGCTGCGGCCGCACTGGGCGAGCTGGGCTACAAGGTAAAGGTATTCACCTACCACGATTCCCCGCGCCGCGCGCACTCCATTGCTGCGCAGGGTGGCGTCAACGCCTCCCGTGCCAAGAAGGTGGACAACGACTCCGCCTACCGCCACACCAAGGACACCGTTAAGGGCGGCGACTACCGCTGCCGCGAGTCCGACTGCTGGCGCCTGGCAAACGAGTCCGTTCGCGTCATTGACCACATGAACGCCATCGGCGCCCCATTCGCTCGCGAGTACGGAGGCACCCTGGCTACCCGTTCCTTCGGTGGCGTGCAGGTCTCCCGTACCTACTACACCCGTGGCCAAACAGGTCAGCAGCTGCAGCTGTCCACCACCTCGGCGCTCTACCGCCAGATTGGCCTGGGCAACGTGGAGCTTTTCGCTCACAACGACCTGCAGGACATCATCGTCTACAACGACAACGGTAAGAAGCGCGCCGGCGGCATCGTTACCCGCAACCTGATTACCGGTGAGCTCAAGGCCTTCACCGGCCACGCAGTTGTGCTGGGTACCGGCGGATACGGCAACGTCTACCACATGTCCACCCTGGCAAAGAACTCCAATGCCAGCGCCATGATGCGTGCGTATGACAGCGGTGCCTACTTGGCCTCCCCAGCCTTCGTGCAGTTCCACCCGACGGGCCTGCCGGTCAACTCCGATTGGCAGTCCAAGACCATCCTGATGTCGGAGTCTCTGCGTAACGACGGCCGCATTTGGTCCCCGAAGAAGGAGGGAGACGACCGCGACCCGAATACCATTCCGGAAGAAGAGCGCGACTACTTCTTGGAGCGCCGCTACCCGGCATTCGGCAACCTGGTTCCGCGCGACGTTGCTTCCCGTGCCATCTCCCAGCAGATCAACGCCGGTCTGGGTGTTGGCCCGCTGCACAACTCGGTGTACCTGGACTTCCGCGACGCCATCGAGCGCCTGGGCAAGGACAAGATCCGCGAGCGCTACTCCAACCTCATCGAGATGTACGAAGAGGCCATCGGCGAGTCTGCTTATGAGACCCCGATGCGCATCGCCCCGACCTGCCACTTCACCATGGGTGGCCTGTGGACGGACTTCAACGAGATGACCTCCATCGACGGCCTCTTTGCCGCCGGTGAGTGTTCCTGGACCTACCACGGTGCTAACCGCCTGGGTGCTAACTCCCTGCTTTCGGCTTCCGTCGACGGCTGGTTCACCCTGCCATTCACCATCCCGAACTACTTGGCTGACCACCTCAACGAGGAGAAGCTGGCCGAGGATTCCCCAGAGGCACAGGCAACCCTGGCACAGTCCCAGGAGCGCATCGATCGCCTCATGGGAGTGCGCGGTGAGAACCCGCACGGTCCGTCTTACTACCACCGCCAGCTGGGCGATATCCTCTACCACGGCTGCGGTGTGTCCCGTAACGTCGAAGACCTCAAGGCCGCGATCACCAAGATCCGCGAGCTGCGTGAAGACTTCTGGGCTAATGTCCGCATCCCGGGCGAGGCCAATGACATGAACCAGGTCCTGGAATACGGCCTGCGCGTTGCCGACTACCTGGACTTGGGCGAGCTGATGTGTGTTGACGCTTTGGACCGCGATGAGTCCTGTGGCGCCCACTTCCGTGAGGACCACCTGACCGAGGACGGCGAGGCAGAACGCGACGATGAGAACTGGTGCTTCGTTTCCGCATGGGAGCCGGGTGCTAATAAGGGCGAGTTCATTCGCCACGCCGAGCCGCTGTACTTTGATTCGATCCCGCTGATGACAAGGAACTACAAGTAATGAAACTGACACTTGAGATCTGGCGTCAAGCCGGACCGACCCAAGAAGGCCACTTCGAGACCGTCCAGGTGGATGACGCCTCTGAGCAGATGTCCATCCTGGAGCTGCTGGACCACGTCAACGAGGGCTACATTGAGCGCGGCGAAGAGCCCTTCGCTTTCGCTTCCGACTGCCGTGAGGGCATCTGCGGTACCTGTGGTTTGACCGTCAATGGTCGCCCGCACGGCCCAGGCCAGAACACCCCTGCCTGCCAGCAGCGCCTGTTCAACTTCACCGATGGCCAGACCGTCAAGCTGGAGCCATTCCGTTCTGCTGCCTACCCGGTCATCAAGGACATGGTCGTGGACCGCGCGGCACTGGATCACGTAATGGAGCAGGGCGGTTACGTCTCCATGGACGCTGGTACTGCTCCGGATGCGGATACCATGCACCTCAACCACGAGACCGCCGAGTACTCGCTGGACCACGCTGCCTGCATTGGCTGCGGTGCCTGCGTTGCTGCCTGCCCGAATGGTGCGGCCCACCTGTTTACCGGTGCGAAGCTGGTGCACCTTTCCCTCATGCCGCTGGGCAAGGAAGAGCGTGGCCGCCGTGCCCGCAACATGGTCGACGACCTGGAAGCCAACTTTGGCCACTGCTCCCTCTACGGTGAGTGCGTCGATGTCTGCCCGGCCGGCGTTCCGCTGACCGCAGTTTCTGCGGTTACCCGCGAACGTGCACGTGCTGCTTTCCGTGGCAAGGACGACTAAGCTAAGGTTATTCCGTAGGAATACTAGGAACGAGAGAAAGACAGAAAGACTCCGCCATGAGCGATAACACCCACGCAGTCGCTGACTACGCCAGCGAGACCTACCCGGAGTTCTCCGGCAAGATTCAGGACACCTACATTGAGGGCTACGATCCAGTATCCTTCGGTGCTCCTCACTCTTCCCTGCTTCGCACCTCCACCTGGGTGGGCATGGGTCTGATCCTGTCTTGCCTCCCGGCTGCCGGCATCATCATTTGGGGCCTTGGCGTGTGGGATACCCCGCTGGGCACCGCAGGCGAGGGTGACTACACCCTGACCATGATCATCGGCATCATCGCCCTAGTCATTGTGGCCATCGCTGCAGTAGGCACCGTCCACTACGGCCGCCGCTACTACCGCAAGTACCGCAAGGAAACCGGCCGCGTTAACTAGTATTCGCTTTTAAGCCAAGCACCAACAACCCCCGCTCCTCACAGCATGCACGCCATGCAGGGAGGCGGGGGTTGTTGCATATCTTGAGCCAAAGGCCCAAGAAGGCGCCAACATAGCGTTGCTTTAAGCTGCGCTTGCCGACGCCTCCCTCCTTACCGTTGCTTCAACGCCCCCCAGATCGCGATCGAGAGGTGCTCCCCGCGTTCGTAGTTGAACGAAGGCGGATCAGTGTCAGTGTGGCGGGCATCATCGAGGCTGCCCCACCGCCAAGGCGCCTGCGCCGCGATCAACAGCCCATCGGTCGGAGAGAACGCAGCTCCTAATGAGTTCAGCCCGAAGACGACCAGCCCGATCAAGAACAAGCTGTGATGCCCGATCCGATTACCCTGTGTGCTTGCGCCCAGCGGCAGGCCGGCCCTGCCCACCGGTTACGCGTTGATGGTTCGCAACGACTGCGCTCCCGAAGTCGCTAGCTCACTCGAGTGCGTGGGTAGTGCCGTGTACAGGATTGAGTTGTCCAGAGGGATCAACAGTAGACTCGCACTCACCGTCGCAAGAAGCGACTATCGCCGCTTCGATGTCATGCTCTCCACGAACTCACACTCTCTCTGTAGTTCATGCTGACTCCAGCTGAACCAACGCGTTAGTACAGTTTGGGGCGGCCGTCCGTGCGGGGTGACGCCGACCATATACACCCTCAGTCGCAGTGGACCGTAGCAACCCAAACGCGAGCGAGTGCCGCGGGCGGTCCGTGCGTCTCGATTCAAGAGTCATGCCGGGGTATGCGCTGGCGATCCCGATCTATTTCCGCCACATAATCAATTGAAGTTTGGGCATACTTGAGCCATGACTTCCCCAGTAAGAGAAATTCTTAGCTACATCCTACGGCGAGAGGGTGAAGAAGATATCTATTTTGAATACTCCTCCGAATCCATTTTCGGAGATCAGCAGATAATGGCTTGCACTGAGCCGCAGATAAAAAATACCTTAAGTGGGCTTATATCGCTTGGGGTGAAAAAGGAAATGAACGCGGTCCGGGCCCCACGCTCAGCATAAGCGTCAAACACATAACTGGAGACGACAGCCTCATTCAAAGAAAAGGACTAGGAACCGCACTATACGTTTTGGCATGCATAAAAGAAGGTAAACGACTAAAAAGTCACCCCGACCAGCCACGAGAATCTGACGGTAAGAAACTAGCAAAAGCGATGGAACAGATTGACATTGAAGGAATCCTTCGCGGAGATATCTCCCCCGGGATCGTTGGCCTGTATGCCGATTAATTCCTTCCAACATGGTTACGCTCCAGAATTCTCAATCTAAGAAACAACTGGCCCACATTCCATCAGTACCATCAGAAGAACGGTGGAAGATTACGGCAAAGAATGGAACCTGCTTCTACTGAGAGACGGCCAGGCTCTCTATGTGGACGGGCAGGGGTACAAAGCTCATCTAACTCAAATTGCCCGATAGAGTACACCCCTCGAATCGTAAAGGACAATCATGAAAAACTACGCCAACCTTTTTGAGTACACTGCACAGCCAGCAGACAGTCAACGCATCCTTGAATTTGAAAGCAAGCTTGGCAAAAAGCTACCTGATGATTACAAGATGCTGCTTTCAGAAACTGGAGGCGGCATCCTCAACCTAAAAAAGTGCTTCCTTACAGGTATTTCCCTGCCTGATGGGGACACCTTGGAGGTCGTTGTTGAAGATATCTTCGGCAACGGCTCAGCAAGCAATGGCGCTCATGTTGATTTGATTGACTACGCAACCTTCCTTATGGATGAGTGGGAGATTCCCGAAGAAGTCCTTCTCTTGGCTGCTAGCGAAGACGGAATGCATCAATGCTTTGTCATTAACTACGGCTTGCCAGATTTCCCAGAAGGCGCCGTATTGTACGTGGATACCGATCCTGATGGATTTTTCATGCCCGTTGCAGAATCAGTTGACGCGTTCTTGTCTAAGCTAGGCCCCTACCCAGACCAAGAAGAAACGGTTGAAGATGCAGAGTCGGATAACATTGGAATCAATGGTGTTCGATATGACTCATTTTCTGAACCTCTCCGAAAGGCGATATCTGCCACTCCAACACCAGGAATCGAAAAGCTTTTAAAGCAGGCCACAGAGCTCATCACCAAAGATTTAAATCCAATAATCAACGAGAATAGCCCTGAAAGTCGAACCTTTTACGACGTTGTGTACTGGATTGTTCAGCATATTGAGCCCCAACACGATCCTAAAACATTTGCCGACGGAGGCCGAGAAGGACAAATACTAACCTTCCCAGAACTCATGAAGAACTCATTCATAGTTCCTGGTCAGAAATACGAACTCGGCTACACGTTCGCGTCCTTAATCATGTGGTGGGATCGAAGAGTCAAAGAAGGAGTTCTCAAACAAACCGACAACGGTTTCATTCTCGACGAGGATTACGCCGGTAGCGTCTTCGATCAGCTTTGCCAAGGAAAGAACTAAAATTAGCTTTTCCAGAATTGTTGTCTCTGCGCCCAGCACTTAAAAGCAATCGCCCAAAGTAGAGGACACCATTACCAAACAATGGGGTACAACCTATTGTTACGTGCGTTTATGCCGGTAAGTTACATGTAAAATAAGGTAGATTCGAGAATTATTTTACACCTGCATAATGGGGTCTAGGACCTACTCAATGCGTCTGGAAGTATTGACTGGTTCTTTGAGGATAAGATTTCCGGACGCGCTAAGGCAGAGCGTCCCGGGCTTGGGGAGTGTATGGCCTATGTGCGCGACGGTGACGAGCTCGTTGTCTCGTCGATTGATCGCCTCGCCCGCTCGCTGACCGATCTTCGCGGTATTGTCGATGAACTCACCGACAAGGGCGTGACCGTTACTTTCCTGCACTAGCATCTCACTTTTACAAAAGACACCACGGATCCGCGTGCGGATTTAATGCTGGGTATTTTGGGTTCGTTTGCGGAGTTTGAGCGGGCCATTATCCGCGAGCACCAAGCGGAGGGGATTGCGTTGGCGAAAAGGCTTGCAAGTACAAAGGCCGCAAACCCGCCCTCACCCCGACCAGGTAGTAGAGATTAAACGGCGCGTGCTGGCGGGGGGAGTCGAAGGCAGTGTTGGCGCGAGAATTTAGGGTCACTCGCCCTACGGTGTATCGGGCGTTGAAAAACGCTTAAAGCAGCGTGAGGCAAGCGTAAATAGCGTGGCCTAAACTAGGGAAACTCGTTTTTGAAACTCTGCACCATCTTCCACACGCGGTAAACACATGCCAAAGTGTACGTGACATTTATTGCTGTCTTGCACTCGGAACGCTTTAACTATTCCTGATCGGGTACATTATTTTGCTAGAATTCCCACTGCAAGAGGTTTATAGGAAAAGTTTGTTTCTTAGATTGGTACTTGGGAAATAACTTCACCTTATCCCCACGCCTACTAGGAGCTTTGAGTGGAAAAGATAAAAACTTGTGAAACTGTCATGGGCTCTATGGTGGACTGTTACGCTCATTTGAGGTACTGAGCTTTATTGCGCTTTCCGCCTTACTGTTGGTGCGAGCAGAGGATGCGGCGGGAGCTCAGCAAGCTACTGAGCTGAGGTTGTTAAATGTCGCTATCTTAATATTTGCCTACCTTATTCCCTTTGCTATTCAGGTCGCGTGGTTCATTTTGAACAAGCGTGCAGAGAAGAAAGCTACACGCCACTCTTAAATGTTTGTGTCTTTAACTGGAAAAGTGAGTTCCCTTTCTGGCAAATCTGCACCCCGTCGCGTCTGCCATATGGCGGGACATTTGCTATATATGTTTATGTTTAAGCATATGTCTGCAAAAGTCGTTAAAGCTGCTGGTAGGTAAAGGCTATAGGGTTTCTTCTACGGTATCTTTTTCGTCCCTGGCTGAAGCCTGAGTTTCTATTTCTTGTTGTCGAGTGACGTAAAGAAGGAAGGCAATAGGGCCAAGGATTGGCAGAATAATAATGACGGCAAGCCACATAAGTGCAGAAAGAGTACTCATCTCTTTTTTAAACAGCACGATGATACTTATCGTCCAAAGAAGAAAGAGCGACAGCATAACCACTGTGGTTACAAAGTCGTAGAACGTAATCATCAGGCCTGCCTAATTTGCTTCCTGTAGTGGATTCTTCGATCGGAAATATGGGGATACTTGGTCTCACTCTCAAACTTCAATCTCCGAATATTAAGAGTGTAACTTTACCTATTCTACAGGGATAAAACCGCTCCTGGGTGTGGTGATTGCATTTATCACATTATCTTAAAAGGTGAGTTTATTTGTGAGATAGTGAAATTGTTCCAAGAACATACGCATCTCCTCAGCAAGGGTAAGAACATGCTTCGCTACACCCCATTTTCAAAAAAGGGGATCTCCATCTTGGTCGCCTCCACGCTTAGTGTCAGCTTCTTAGCATTCGCTCCCTCGGCTACAGCTACCGAGATTGATGACGGACTAGTTGACTCAATCGTTGCCGCAAATACAAAATCTCCCTCTCCCTCTATGAAGTGCCCCGAGTTTTGTTCCTAGGCATTTGCCTTGATTTCTATTATTGCTTGGGGTGAGTTCTGCTTCCAAAAT
>NZ_JASPHM010000022.1:0-25696 GCF_030229215.1 Corynebacterium sp. MSK150 | reverse complement strand
TACGTGCTCTCAAAGAAAATGCTCCCCACTAGTTGTTGGCAACTGATTTCTCAGTCCAACTAATGGGGAGCAGTTCATGTGTGGGGGCGGTTTTCGCTTTGTGGGGAGCCGGTCGTTCCGCCGACCCGCCGCCCGGAAGTGCATCGTCAAGCAGCATTTTCTTAGGTCCGCACTTATTTATAGCCGGGGATGAGTCTTGTGCGGGTGTGGGACTAGGAGTCTTGTAAATAGGAAATATCTATAGGAAAATAGTTTAACAAATCTGTTGCAACGTGGCTTAGGTAACGCTAACCTAACTTGAAAGTTGCCTTCGGGTCTACCGGAAAATCCGATGAAAAGAGCTGAAAGGCAACCTCAGGAAACCGACTTTAAGGAAAAGGGATGTCAGTAAAAAGGGGCGCGCGGTCATTTATCGCTGCCGCTATCTGTGCCGGATTGGTTCTGTCAGGCTGCTCGTCGAAGGATTCAACCGATGAAGCGGCAACAACCTCCGAAGTTGCAGAGGACGTGACCATTGAGCACGCCCGCGGTACGGATACGTATCCGGTCAATCCGCAAAATGTGGTTGCAGTGGGGACGGCCGTTGATAACCTGCTGGAACTTGGAATTAAACCAGCAGCTGTTGTGCAGCATAGAATAGACAAGAATTCGCCTTGGCGTGAAGAGAAGCTCGATGGCGTCAAGGTAATCGATCAGACAGATTTCAAAACTCTGCCACAAGAACAAATCGCGGCAATCGAACCCGACTTCATCGTTGGTGACTACTGGACAATTTCTGAGGCTAATTACAAGGAATTGTCTGCAATCGCACCGACTCTCGGCGGAATCTCCGATAAGGGAGAGGGCATCGGCTGGGAATCTCAGCTAGAAGCATTGGGCAAGATCTTCAATAAGGAATCCGAAGCGAAGAAAGCCATTGAAGAGGATCAAAAGCGTTTCTCCGACGTGAAGGAAAAACTGCCTAACCTCTCCGGTAAGACCGGCATTGTTTCCCAATTTGCCCAGGGATCCTTTGGTGCCGTTGCTGACCCCGAGGATCCAGGTGCCTCCTTCATCTACGATCTGGGCATGAAGTTCCCGGACAAGCTGACGGACGGATCCGTTCCAGTTGATAAGGGCCGCGTCACGCTTTCTCCGGAAAACGTGTCCTACCTGGCCGCTGACTTTATGGTTATTTATAACCGCGACGGCTCAATCGAAGAATTTGAAAACATTCCGGGATACAAAGATCTTCCGCAGGTGAAATCCGATGCGACTCTTGCCGGTGATTCAGCCATCGTTGCCGGACTCAACAACCCGACGAGCTTGAGTCGAGCTTGGGTGCTGGATAAGACGATGCCGACGCTGGAAAAAGTTGGAAAGTAGTCAAGGTCCGCACAACTCCGATGCCTGCTAGGTGGGGCTTACTCCACTGCGGCAGGTAGTCGCCAACGCCTTCCGATTTATCGGAAGGCGTTCTCTTCAATGGACTGTATCCAAGGTTGTGGTGCGTCCGTTCTTGCCCTTCCGAAACCGAAAACCTGGCCTCACGCTTCCCGCATATTCGTCCATCGGTGCAGCACGATGACTGCATTAAAGGTATGTAGGTGAGCTGGAAAATGCTTGGCGCTGGGAGAGGCGTTCAAAGCACCAGCAAAAAATTAATAAGAAAATAGGCCATCGAACAAAGTGAATTAAAAGCCATCTAGACCGAGAGGGGAATGGTCTCAAATATGCCAAGGAACAGCCGGAGCAGGGAAATTTATCCAATTTCTTACCGGGAATTATATGTGGAAAACATCGAAGATATATCGCCAGCCATGCGGCGTATTACGCTTAGCGGGGAACAGCTCCAGGAGCATGAACGCGATGGTATTTCCGTTCCTTCATTGTTAAGCCATGGTTTTGATGACGATGTTCGGCTCATCTTCCCAGATCCGGAAACTGGAGAGCGGCCGCACCCAATCGCCCAAAACGATGGTAACCTTTTGTGGCCAGAAGCCGTTAAGAATCTATTCCGCACATACACGGTTCGCTACTTTGACGCTGTAAACGGGCGATTAGCAATTGATTTTGCGCGCCATGGTGAGGGCTTGGCCGAAAACTGGTCACAGAGTGTCCGCATCGGGGACCCCATTTTTGTGGCAGGCCCGAAGTCGTGTGCACAGTTACCCACGCACACCGATTGGCTTTTGTTGGCAGGAGACGAGACTGCGCTCCCAGCCATCGGCCGCTGCCTGGAATCGCTCCCGTCTGGGCATGATGCGATTGCGGTGGTAGAGGTTCCGACAAGCGCTGATATTCAAGACTTAGATATTCCGGATTCAGTACAGATCCACTGGGCGATACGTGACCAGGGCGAGGGCTTCGTAGAAAAGGCTAGTGCGCTCTTTGAAGAGAGCGCTGATTCACAGTTGCCTAATGGCGAAGCATACGTGTGGGCGGCGGGGGAGGCCTCCCGGCTGAAAACACTGCGACGTTTGTTCAAGGTTTCTGGAATTGCCCCTGAGCATCAGGAGATTACAGGATACTGGCGGCGCACTAGCCGGAAAGGCGGCAAAGAAAGCGCAACGAGCAGTAGCAATAGTGTCTTGCACAATATCCACGATTTGGCTGAGCTGAATTCAGCCTTTGCGCTCCGCACTGCCGTACGTTTAGGCCTATTCCAAGAGATCGATGCGGGTGCCAATACTGTTCCTGCCCTCGCTGCTGCAACAGATCTTCACGAGGAGGCGTTGCGGAGGTTTATCCGTTACCTGGCGGCTCTTGAACTTGTCGAAGTTAGCGAAACCACCCTCGCCTTGACCGCAATGGGAACGGAACTGGCGGACCCAGATTCAAATGTGGTGCGTTGGCTAAGCGGGCCCGCGCATCTTGAGGCGATGGCGCTGATGCGCCTTGAACACAGCCTTCGTACCGGTGAGTCGGCACCGCAAGGCGAAAGGGGTTTGCCATGGTCAGAATATGTGAGCCGTGACCCACAACTCGCCGCCGAGCGCTTTGAGCAAAAGAATGTGAGCGCTGGGTGGACTGCTCCATCCGCTGCACAGGCGCTGCAGCGGCACTTGGATGACACCGCTCGTGTTCTCATCATTGGCCAGGGAGGTGCAGTATATGCGGATGAAATTCTCCGGCGATGTGAGCAGGCCCAGAGCCGGATTATTACCGATGCGCCCTCGGAAGCAGTACTAGGGGAAATCGCAGGAGTTTCTCGTGAACGATGTGAAACGAGTGGCGACGGAAGCGGCTTCAACCCTACCGAGGCGGACTATGCGTGGGCAACTGATGTAATTTTCATTGATCCCTGGAGCGTCTTTGGTGGCAATGAGGTGGCTGCCCAATTAGGCCGGGCAACTCACGGGGATGCGTTCCGTCGGGCCTATATCCTTTCTGAGGTTCTCGAGGAAACCGGCGGCGATGAGCATTCCTATGAAGAGGACATGGTGAGGCTTTCGATGTTCGGCACCAAGGTGCCGACTCAGGACGATGTCAGCGCTGCTACCGCTGATAGCGGCACTTTAATTTCTTCAGCCACGGCTGTTGGCTGGGGCAAACACCTTTTCGTCCTGGAAGCAGAAGCGAATTCCTAAAGAAGAACCTCGGTAGGCCAAAATCCCCAAGCTTAACCTTTCATTTGCGGACCACGGTCCCGCGCGGGAGCCGGGTGGCTGTGGTTGCCATAAGCGTGGTGGACACGGTGAAGTAAGCGAACGTTGTTCAGCCGACTCCGTGGGCGAGAGCCTTTTCGACCGCGACGTTGTGTTGGCGCGGCGGCGGAATGCCCAAAACAACCGCGTTTGTCCACTTTTCGGCTCGATTTTTGGCGAAACGCGGTTGTTTTGAACAACCCGAGGCTCAGCCGTATCTCTCACTGAAGGGAGGGACACCGAAATCACAAAAGAGCCTTCCGGTTTTCCAATTCCGGTTCCCCGTGCACGCACCTTAACTTTCTGGAACGCTAGGATAGGAGAAAATAGATCTAGTTAAGGAGTACAAAGCAATGGCTAAAGAAACTGCACGCGCCCTTGGCCACGAAGTAGACGTGGACCGCGAGAAGTTTACCTACCTGGCATCCACTGATGCCGAGGGCAACAAGATTGAATCCGGCAAGGCTGCGGCAGCGGGAGCTGGGGCCGCAGGAGCTGCAGCTGCTGGAACTGCTGCTGCCGACGCCGCCGTAACGGCGAACACAGATGAGCAGAATGATGCCGCGACCCAGAGCGATTACGAGCCAAAGAACCACGTCGTTACCGGCGCTGAGGAAGAGCACGTCGGCACTGCGGCGGAGCAGCCCGATCTGCAAGAACAGTTGGACGAGGATAACGCGGACTATGAGCCCTTACAGCATGTGGTGGGCGAGGCCGAGCAAGAGCACATCGGCACCGCGCCGGAGCAGCCGGAAGAGAATGCGGAAGATGATGAGCGCGATGACTTTGATGACCTGAAGGACAAGGTCACCGAGGCCGGCAATGTCGTCGAAGAAGCCATCAACCGCGCGAAGGACTTTGTAGAAGACAAGGCCCAGGAGTACCAGGAAGGATCTGGTAAGAAGGGCGGTTTCTTTGACCGCGTGAAAGACGTTGTGCGCGAGGCTCGCGATAATCTCGATGAGAAGCGCAAGTAGTTAACTACGCGTAGGCCGCTGCTTTTCCCGTAGGGGGAGAGGCAGCGGCCTTTGTGCTGTCGTGCTAGTCCAGCGCGTGCAGGTAGAACCGGCGGATGAGCAGGCGACGGGGGATATCGACAAGCGGGCGCAAGAAGGGCAGGAAGGGCTCGGAGGCGGCATCGATAAGCAGCAGCGTCCGCCCATCGCGCAATCGTATCGGCCCGATTGGGGTTCCTGAAACCCTTCCTGTTGTGGCGGATCTGAATGCTATCAAGGGTGACGAGTTCTACATTGGAGGGGAAAATTGGGCCGCAAATACGTGATTAGCCGTCAGGAATTGGAAGCTGCGGTAGATCAGAGCGTTGTAGGGATTTATGTCCCTGCTGAGTAGTGCTGGTTTTGGTCTAGGTAGTGACGTCCGATGACAGTGGTAGCAATGCATATATGAATGCTTTTCGCGTGCCTCCATCAAACGATGAACTTTTCCGGCGCCGAGGGGTTGAAGAAACAAGGGGATGCGTACGTGCACCACGCCACTGTCACTTCGGTGTCTTATGGCGCTCATAACGTGGCTATATCGTCGGTATTGGCGAGACAAGTAATCAATCCTAGACAGCAAACCCTTATTAATCTAAGGTAAAGCTATGCTAAAATATTTCACGAAAGTGCGTGTAGTTCTTGCGTTCGTATCCGCCTTAGCTGTAGGGGCAGGCCTTGTTGCGTGTTCTTCTGATTCTTCTTCTGAAGGAAACGGAGAAAAGAAGATCGAGCGAGTTGTGGCGCTTGATTGGCGCTACGAGGAAATTCTCAAGGCCCTCGATGTGGACCCAGTGGGAATCGTGGAAATCGGTAAGTCGGAGGCACCGACTACTTTGAAGGGCCAGTTAGGTCAGGCGACCTCCGTGGGCCAAGCCAAGCAGCCGAACTTGGAGGTTATCCAGTCTTTGGAACCAGATCTGATTTTGGCTAGCCCTACCCGTCAAGCTGATATCATGCCGCAGCTGGAAGAGATTGCGCAGACGGAATCCTACCCAGATGAAACCTACTCGGACGTGTTGGACTCGATGGATGAGATCGCGGCCAAACTCGGCAAAGAGGAAAAGGCTAAAGAAGTCCGTCAGCGCATCGAGGCCAAGATTGCTCAGACCAAGGACACGGTAAAGCCGGGGAGTCGTGCGGTCGTGGCTGGGTGGTCCAGTGAGATGCTCTATACCTGGGTCAACCCTTCCTTCCCCCAGTCGCTACTGAGTGAGGTGGGCTATAATTATGCTTTCGAAGGTGAGAAGTCATCCATCGAATCCAAGACTGATGTAGCGGAACTGACCGGCGATAAGCTCCCTGGTATGAAGGCTGACCTAGTCTTTATGTACAAGGACGTCGATGCGTTTAAAAAGACGCCCTATGCCAAGGGTAGCGGCGACATCGTAGAGGTGGACCAAGATATCTGGTCGCGCGCCCGCGGGCCGCTTTCCGCCGAGCATATGCTCGATGACATCATCGCCGCTGAAGAGTAGTGGCACCTCGAACTAAAACCAGCGCCTGCCTGGTCCTTGCAACCGCTGCCGTCGCCTTCGTGTGGTGGTGGCGGCTTCGCCATGTTCAGGTGCCAGCTGATACCCCGTGGCTGGAAGAAGAGCTGCATAGCGTGGCCTTTGACCGTCTCCTTGCCACCACGGTCGTCGGTATCGCATTAGGGGTAGGCGGGTTATTGCTGCGGACGGCAACTGCGAATCCGCTAGCCGATCCGTCCATCACTGGTGTGAACTCCGGTGCGGCACTCGGCGCAGTCGCAACAGCAATGTTTATAGGAAGCGAAACCTCGAGTGTTGACCAGTTGCCCGGTGCGCTGTTGGGTGCGGGGATTGCTGTGGGGGTGACGGTGGGCGTCGGTAAGAGCGGTGCGATCCAGCGCATGGTACTCGTTGGCGTTGCTGTTTCCGCGCTGTGTAGCGCATTGACCTCCATTTTCTTGGTAGTAGATGAAGCTCAACTGGCTACGGTGATGTCATGGCTTTCTGGTCGGCTTGCCGGTGTGCGCCTAAGCGGTATCATGCCGGCGCTGATTGCCGTGCTGGTCGTGGTTCCCTTGACCTTAGTCGGTGCAAAAACGCTGGACTTGCTCGTAGCAGGCGATGCCGTGGCTGGTGCTGTCGGCGCGAAGCCGGAGCGCATTCGGTTGGCAGCCATTGTGGCGGCGGTAGTGCTTATTGCTCCGGCCGTAGCTGCAACTGGGCCGATTGGCTTCTTGGGGTTGATGGCCGCGGCCGTAGCGTGGCGGGTGTGCGGCCCGCACCACCGCATGGGGCTGTGCGTGGCTGGATTTGTTGGAGCAGCGGTGCTTCTGGTGGCCGATTCGGTTGGCCAGGCAATCTGGGCGCCGGCCGAGACCCCAGTGGGCATCGTGACTTCTTTGGCTGGCATGCCATTAGTGTTGTGGTCCGTCCATGCGCTGGGGAGGAGGAAGCATGCGGCATAAGAGATTTGTTGGGGTGCTAGTAGGACTCATCCTGGCGTTGGCGTTGAGCGCAATAATCGGCATGGGCGTCGGTGCGGTGATGAAACCGCCGGGCGAAGTGCTCACCGCCTTCGTTACCGGAGAGCCGCTCATCTGGAAGTACCGTGCCCCGCGGATCTTGGTGGGAATCTGCGCAGGTATTGCCATGGCCGTATCTGGCTGTCTATTGCAGTCCGCGCTACGCAATCCTCTGGCCGCACCAGATACGGTGGGTATTACCTCCGGCGGCGGACTCGCGGCCGTTGCGGTACTCATGGGAGCAGGCACCCTGCCGGCCCACCTGCTGACTTTCATCGCCTTTATTGGCGCGTTGGCGGGAACTGGGTTGGTTCTTCTCCTCGCCGGACGCGGGGCAAGTGACCCAGTGCGACTGCCGCTTACCGGGGTGGCGGTATCTTTTGGGCTGGGCGCCATCACCGAATTGCTCCTAGTGCGGGCCGCCCCAGAGGCAGGAGCGGCCATGACATGGCTGAAAGGTTCGCTTTACGCCCGCTCGCTTGGCGATGCCACCATTGTCGCCCCCTTTATCCTTCTCGCCCTAACCGTCGCAATGGTGGTGGCAAGACACCTGGATATGCTCGTGCTGGATGATTCGACCATGGCCGGCATCGGCGTGAGCACCAAGATGTGGCGCCTAATAGCAGTAGCCCTAGCCGTCCTCCTCGGTGCCGCGGGAGTCGCCGCGGCCGGGGTCTTGGGCTTCGCCGGACTCATCGTCCCCCATGCTGCTCGCTTGGTTGTTGGCGCGAACCTGCGCCGGCAAATACCCGTGGCGGCCCTAGGCGGCGCGGTCCTTGTGACCGCATGCGATACGCTCGGTCGCTGGGCCTTCGCCCCCACGGAAATCCCCGTTGGCGCGCTCATCGCGCTGATCGGTGCACCGTATTTCATTTTCCTATTGACTCGACTGACCCGAGTGCGAAACGGAGGCTAGACATGACACTGACGTGTAGCGGATTAACCGTGGGCTACGGTGGCCCCGATGTGGTCAAGGATGTAAATCTTCACTTATCCAGTGGTCAAGTAACCGCTCTGATCGGGCCGAATGGCTGCGGCAAGTCGACGCTTCTCAAGACATTGGGCCGCCAACTTACGCCCAGCGCAGGCGCGGTGTACCTCGCGGACCAAAAAATTAGTGAGTATTCCTCGCGTGCTTTTGCCCGTGAAGTTTCTTTTCTGCCACAACATTCCGTGGCTCCGGAAGGGGTATTAGTGCGTGACGTCATCGGTTACGGCCGATATCCCTATACAGGGGCGCTAGCGACGATGCGGGCCGGAGATCATGCAGCGGTTGAGCGTGCTGCCTCGCGTGCTGGGGTGAGCGAGCTTCTCGACGCCCCCGCGGCAGATCTTTCCGGTGGTCAGCGCCAGCGCGTCTTCCTCGCTATGACTTTGGCCCAAGAAACGCCAATTACCTTGCTTGACGAGCCGACTACTTACCTCGATCCCGCGCACCAATTGTCCATTTTGGATCTGATTCGAGATCTCAATGGCACCGGGGTCACAGTGGTCATGGTGGTCCACGATATGGTCCATGCCGCGCGTTACGCCGATAGAATCGTAGCCATGCGTGAGGGACGCATTGTGGCCGAAGGGGCCACCGAGGAGGTGATGACTGCTGAACTCGTACGCGAAACCTTCCATGTTGAGTGTTTAGAGATGACTGATCCCTCCACCGGTCGACGCTTTCCCATACCCATTTCCGTGCACGCTCCTGAATTTTCTGGAACCCTAGAAGGAAGAAGATAAATCTATTTAAAGGAGTACGTAGCAATGGCAAACGAACTAGGCCACGAGGTCGACTTGGACCGCAACGAATACAAGTACCTAGCATCTAAAGACACCGCGTCTTCGGCAGCTAAATCTGACAAGTCCTCGCAGTCCGCTGCAGCTGCAGCTGGTGCCGCAGGTGCAGCCGGCCTGTCCAAGCCGGTCGGAAAGCCGTCTGCGGACGGAGATGAGTCCACCGCAAGCAAGTATGAACCGCAGAACCACGTTGTCGCTGGAGCGGAGGAAGAACATGTGGCTAAAGCTGCCGAGCAGCCGGACCTGCAGGAGAAGCTGGACGAGGATAACTCTGACTACGCCCCGAGCCAGCACATCGTAGGTGGCGCGAAGGAAGAACACATTGGTTCCGCCCCGCAGCAGCCGGACCTGCAGGAGAAGTTGGACGAGGATAACTCGGACTACGCGCCGAGCCAGCACATCGTAGGCGAAGCAAACGAAGAGCGTGTTGCTACTGCGCCGAACCAGGAAAACGTCAACGGTCAGCAGTCCTCTGAGCGCCTGGATCAGCTAAAGGGCAAGGCATCCGAGGCCGGTAGCGCCGTCGGCGATGCTTTCCAGCGCGCTAAGGGCTTCGTGGAGGACAAGGCACACGAGTACCAAGAGGAGTCCACGAAGAAGGGCGGCTTCTTTGACCGCGTCAAGGGCGCTGTCCGCGATGCTCGCGAGTCTATTGAGGACAAGCGCAAGAACTAACCAGCGCTGAGATTGAGCCGCTTTCCTGGGTTCGGGGAGGCGGCTTTTGTCGTGTATGCAATCCTGCTAATCGTCCAAGGCGCGAAGATAGAGTCGGCTAATCAGCAGGCGCCTTGGCACGTCCACAAGTGGGCGCAGGAAGGGGAGGAAGGGCTCGGAGGCGGCGTCGATAAGCAGCAGCGTGCGACCATCGCGCAGGCGCTCAAGGGTGAAGGTTTCCTCGCCGCGCTCGAGGTGTCCGGGGAGGGTGCCGTAGGTGAACCCGCAGCGGCCGTCTTCGTGGAAGACATCGACCACGCGACAGCAAAAATCCCATGGGCCGAGGCCCATGGTGACCTCCGCGCCGAGCTCCACAACGTCATGGGTGGGGCGCACGCGGAAAAGGCCGCTGCGTTGGATTGACCAGCGGAAAAGCCGGTGTGCGGCGGTATCAAAATCAGCGTCGATGACTCGTGACATGTGCAGCTGCGGGAAGCCAGAGGTATCGGAATAAGACAGCGGTGTGACCATGCGCCCAATGATAGGGGAGGGGTGATTACCCCCGAATTCTGGAAGAAATATAACGGCTTGGACACAGTCACAGGAGTTTGCTGATTCCACAATTTTTTCGTGCCAGTATCGAGCTTGCACGATGTTGACAACTGAAAGTAGGTACCTTGATGCTTCGCATTCCGCACCTTAAGAAAGTCCTGGTGGGCTCGGCTTTCGCTGGTGCGTTTTTCCTGGGATCCCCGGCCGCAGGCGCCCAGGAATTGCCCCAACCGGATTTCGACTCCGCAGGGATTATTAACCAGGTCCGAGATGGCCTGGCGGGGGTTGGTATCCAAACCCCGCAGGTGGATAAGAACGTCACCGACGCCGTAGATTCCTCTGTGCGCAACGCGCAGCAAGCCGTGCAGCACACGGCGCAGCAGGCACAGTACGCGGAGCCGATGACCAACCCGAATCCCATCGGCCTAGCGGAGCAGGCCACCCAGCCGGAATTTAAACCTAAGGGCACCAATCCGAATTACAAGTGGAAAAATGATGGATTTTCCAAGGTAGCTGCGGGCAAGCCACAGGCTGACTACGTGCTGCACCGCGTGCCGGGCTCCTTCTTTGATGCCCCACGCATTCCAGAAGAATCTGTTGCAGCCATGAATGAGGGGGAGTCCCTCTATGGCCCAGGCACTCCGGTTTATGTCAATGAACAGATGATGTGCACGCTGACCGTGGCGGGCAACGATAATGCTGGCCGCAAGGTTGGGCTCACCGCCGCGCACTGCGGCAATGTGGGAGACCCTGTTACCTCCGCTGATTCTGAGCAAATCGGCCCTACCGGCACCGTAGTGTCTAAGAACGAGGACTTGGACTACGCCGTTATCGAGTTCGGCTCCAAGGCCAAGGTATCCCGTTCGTACAATGGCGTAACCGTCAATGAGTTAGGCGGTGGCGTAAAGCCGGGTCAGCAGGTGTGCAAGCAGGGTGTCGCTACCGGCAAGACCTGCGGCATGACCTATCAGCAGGCAAAGAAGATTCAGGTTAACCAAGTATGTGCCATGATGGGCGATTCCGGCGCTCCATTGTTGGTCAATGGCCGCCTAGTTGGCTCGATTACCGGTGGCTTCCTGCCGGTGAATTTCCCGTGCCGTACCCCATTGCAGGGGCCGGTGCATAACCCGACCGCCGCAAACACCATGGATGCGGTCTTGGCGGATATGAACCGCCGCGGTGGCGTCGGTGCTGGTTTTACATTGCCTGAGGACTAGCCTCGCCGAGCCTTTCGCCCGCTTTCCCAGCCTGGGGAGCGGGCTTTGTGTATCTCTGGCCAGTGCTGATAATCACAGTCAATCGGATCTTGTGTGTATTGCTTGCGGGGACTAAGGTTAGCCTTATCTAGAAGCTACTTAGGTGTGGCTAACATCACCGGCGTGAGCCGGACCGAGAGAACCGAGGTAACCGCGCGATGTTTCAGCTGTCCTTGTCGTCCCGCACCCGTACCCACCAGACCTGCGAAAGGTCCGAATGTATGCGTGCCGATCAAGCCCCAGTGGACGCATTGGTAGAACTACCTGAATGCTGCCTGCGGCATGCGATTGAGTCGCAGCCGGCGTTGGCGCTGCGTATGCGTGAACTGGGTTTCCGTCCAGGGGTGCGCGTGCAGATCGGGCGTAAGGTGGCCGGTGGGGCGCGCTTGGTTACTATCGGCAGTGCTCGGTATGCGGTAGATGCGCATACGCTGCGCCAGCTCGAAGTTATCCCGGTGTCAGCATAATGGCACGCAAAACCGCAGCGCCAAACTGTCATTCCGCATCCTCCATGCGTATCGCCGCGGAGGGAACGCCTGTCCTAGCCTTGGTCGGGGCTCCAAATTCCGGCAAATCTACCTTGTTCAACGCGTTGACCGGAGCGAAGGTCCAGACCGGCAACTGGCCGGGTACCTCCGTAGAAGTCAGCCGTGGTTTGTGGAATGCGCGGCCAGAGGCCTTCGACATCATCGATCTGCCCGGTGCTTATTCCTTGGAATCAATGAGTCCGGACGAGGAATTCACCCGAGATATGCTCGTTGAGTGCCCGCCGTGTGAGCGCCCAGATGTGGTTGTGGTGTTGGTGGATGCCACTGCGCCGGCGCGAGGGCTTAACCTCGCATTCCAAATTGCGGAATACCCGTATCGAGTGGTGGTGGGGGTGACTAAAGAGGACGTCGCCAAGCAGCAGGGCATTAGCATCGATACCTCCGCGCTATCGCGCGCCGTGGGCATGCCGGTGGTCAGCGTCAATGGTCGCCGCCGAGAAAACCTCGATGCGCTGGAGGCTACCGTTGCAAAAGCAATGCAGACGGAGCCACAGACTATCCGGCCCAACGCCGATGTGGACCAGCGCTTTGCGGATCTGGATGCGGCCGAGAAAGTTGCAGTCAGCCATGAAAATGTGGGGGAGCCACTTAGCCAGCGCGTGGACCGTTTGGTATTGCACCCAGTGCTCGGGCCGATTCTATTCCTGGCGGTGATGTGGGCCGTTTTCTTTATCACCACTACGGTTGCGGGGCCGCTGCAGGACGGCCTGGAGACGTTCATTACCGGCCCTGTATCCGATGCAGCGCGCAGCATCCTCCCAGACCATTGGCTGGTAACGGGCCTGCTGGTAGATGGGCTCATCGGTGGTGTGGGCATGGTGCTCACCTTTGCGCCGCTCCTCGCGCTGATGTTTCTGTGCTTGGCGGTGCTAGAGGATTCCGGTTACATGGCGCGCGCGGCGGTGGTCACTGACCGCGTCATGCGCGCCATCGGCCTGCCCGGCAAGGCCTTTATCCCCATTGTGGTGGGCTATGGCTGTAATGTCCCGGCGATTTCGGCTACGCGAGTGCTTGGCGACGTCCGCCATCGCATCCTCACCTGCCTGCTTATCCCCTTCACCTCATGTTCGGCCCGGCTCATCGTATTCATGATGCTGGCGCAGGTGTTTTTCCCAGCTCATGCTGGTTCCGCAGTTTTCGCCATGTACGTGCTGTCTATCGCACTGGTGGTGTTGGTAGGCCTCGCCTTGCGTCGCACGGTATGGCGCGCCATGCCATCCGAAGCCCTGGTTATCGATCTTCCGGCCTATCAGCTGCCTACGTTTAAACTCACCGTGTCGGTCATGTGGGTAAGACTCAAAGGATTTTTGCACACCGCCGGAGGCATCATTGTGGCTACGGTCGTGGTCATCTGGTTGTTGATGTCTATTCCGGTCACTGGTGGGCACTCCTTCAACGAAGAGGCGGTACCGCCGCAAGATTCCGCCTACGGTGCGGTGTCTAAAGCGATGTCCCCGGTCTTTGCACCTGCTGGGTTTGATTCTTGGTCCCTCACCGGGCCGCTTGTCACCGGGTTCGTGGCGAAGGAGACGCTCATTTCCACTTGGGCTCAGACGTATGCGGTAGAAGACGTCACTGACGATGCACCAGAGGAGCAAGCAGAATCTCCGTTGGCTAGCCATATTCGCGCCGACTTCGATGCGGCCTCTGGCGGGCACGGGCTGGCTGCGGTGTGGGCGTATATGGTCTTCCTTCTGGCCTATACCCCGTGCGTGGCCACAGTGGCCGCGCAGCGGCGAGAAATAGGTTGGAAGTGGACCCTCATCGGGTTTGCGCTGCAGCTAGCAACCGCCTGGATCCTTGCGGTAGGAGTATTTCAAATCCTCAAGGTCTTCCTATGAGCCCCACGGAGAAGGTCAAGGAGGCCATCACACAGGGAAATTCCAATCCTGCCGACATTGCACAGGCGGCGGGGTTGGGGCAGGGGACCGTGGAGGTAATCTTGGCCTACCTCGAGCGCAGTGAGGGGCTAGTGAGAGAATCGCTGACCTCGTGCCCTAGCGGTGGCTGCGGAAATTGCGCGCAGGCGGGTGGTTGTTCGGGTGCGGTTGCCGAGCGCCGCGGCCCAGTTCTGCTCCAGCTGCGGAGAAAACCCTAGCCCCGCAGTGCGGCAAGGGCGTGCTTGTGGAGCAGGCCGTTGGAGGCGACGCCGGATCCACCGTGCGGGCCGGGGTTTCCGTCCAGATCCGTGAAAGTACCGCCGGCCTCGGTCACGATGAGGGAGGGCGCGGCGAGGTCCCACAAGGACACCTCGGGTTCGGCCGCGATGTCTACCGCGCCTTCGGCCACGAGGCAGTAGGACCAGAAATCACCATAGCCGCGCAGGCGCCAGGTCTTGTCCGTGAGCGCGAGGAACTGATCGCGCAGGCCGCGTTCGGCCCATCCGGTAAGCGAGCTCATGGCCAGCGAAGAATCGGCGAGCTTTTCCACGTGGGATACGCTCAAGCGCTTCGGCTCGCCGCCGAAAACGCGGAAGGCACCAGCGCCCTTGGCTGCGTACCACCGGCGGCGCAGGGCGGGTGCGGAAACCACCGAGACTACCGGCTCGCCATCCTCCAAGAGGGAGATGAGCGTGGCCCATACGGGGACGCCGCGCACGAAGTTCTTGGTGCCGTCGATGGGATCGATGACCCACTGGCGGCCCTTATAGCAGGCCTCGCCGCCGTATTCCTCACCCAGCACTTCATCGCGCGGGCGGGAGCGCTTGAGGGACTCGCGGATATGCTTCTCACAGGTGAGATCCGCGTCCGATACGGGGGACATATCTGGCTTTTCCTTGACGGAAAGGTCTGAGGCCTCGAAACGATGCATGGTCACTACATCGGCATGGCCCGCTAGCTCGAGCGCGAGGCCCAAGTCTTCTTTGAACTTACCCACGGAGCCAATCCTCCATCTGATCCACTACCTGTTTATTTCCAGCGAGGCACCATTCGACGCCGCCGGCTTCTACCTTGCGGGCAGCACCGCCGGCCGCCTCCACGAGGGCTTTGCCGGGGAACCAATCCCAATCCGCCACCGAATGCTGCATCCATGCGCCCCATGTGCCATCGGCCACGGAGGACAGGTCAACAGAACCGGCACCGAGCATACGGACTGTAGCAAAGTTTTCCGCCACGCGCTGCCATGCCCCGCGGATATCCGCATCCGCCAGCGAGGTTGGGTGCAGATACGTGGATAGCGAAATCTGCTCGGCCGGCTTCTCCTGCAGGCGAGCTACCTCCTTCCCGTCGAGGGAAGTGGAGTAGTCCCGGCCGCCGAACCAGGTATAGCCCATGGCAGGGCGGTGGACGGCGCCGAGGATGATCCCCGTGGCGTCGCTAAGCGCGAGGGCAGAGCACCAATAATCGGAGCCGGAAGAGAAGTTGTAGGTGCCATCAACCGGGTCAATGACCCAGGTGCGGCCGGACTGGGACTCGCGGGCCGCACCCTCTTCGCCGAGGATGCCGTCTTCTGGGCGTACGGCCTCGAGCACGCCCGCAACGAAGCGCTCGGCCGCCCTGTCCGCATCCGTAACAACGTCCGAGATAGAAGTCTTGTGCTCTACGTCGACGCCCATCTCGCGCAGGCGCCAGGCCAGGCGGCCGGCGTTATAGACAAGGGCCTGCGCTAGGTGCGCATCCCCGTCATCCGCGTGCGCGACAATGAAGGTCTTGATGACCGCGTCGATCATCTCCTGCAAGCTCGGCTTTTGATCCATGCCCACCATTGTCACCCTAAACGCGGCCGATGGCTAATTATGCAGTCCGGGTGGGTAGGATTGGGGCCTATGCGTCCCGAAGTAACAGCACGGCTCAAGCAATTGGAAACCACCCTGACCACCATTGAGAAGGTTATGGACCCGGAAGCTTTGGCTGCCCGCATTCGGGAACTAGAGGCCCAAGCCGGAGACCCGTCCCTGTGGGATGACCCTGCCCACGCGCAACAGGTCACCTCCGAGCTTTCCGCAGCGCAGGCCAAGGTTCGCAAGCTGGAATCGCTGCGCGGGCGCTTGGAGGACATGCCCGTGATGTACGAACTCGCGGAAGAAGAGGGCGATACCTCCTTGGCAGATGATGAGCTCGATTCCCTGAAGTCTGCCATCGAATCGCTGGAGGTCACCACCATGCTTTCTGGTGAATATGACCCGCGTGAGGCGGTTATCAATATCCGCTCCGGCGCCGGTGGTGTAGACGCGGCCGACTGGGCCGAAATGCTCATGCGCATGTACACGCGCTGGGCGGAAAAGCACGGCCACAAGGTTGATGTCTATGACATCTCCTATGCGGAGGAGGCCGGCATCAAGTCCGCGACCTTTGTCGTCCACGGTGAATACATGTACGGCCAGCTTTCCGTGGAGCAGGGGGCGCACCGCCTAGTGCGCATCTCGCCCTTTGATAACCAAGGGCGGCGCCAGACCTCCTTCGCCGAGGTAGAAGTTTTGCCGGTGGTGGAGCAGACCGACCACATCGATATCCCGGACAATGACGTGCGCGTCGATGTCTATCGGTCTTCTGGTCCGGGCGGCCAGTCCGTCAATACCACCGACTCGGCGGTGCGCCTGACCCACATTCCCACCGGCATTGTGGTGACCTGCCAGAACGAAAAATCGCAGATTCAAAATAAGGCCTCGGCCATGCGCGTGCTGCAGGCAAAGCTACTGGAGCGCAAGCGTCAGGAGGAACAAGCTGAGCTTGATGCGTTGGGCGCTGGTGGCAACGCCTCCTGGGGCAATCAGATGCGTTCCTACGTGCTGCACCCGTATCAGATGGTCAAAGACTTACGCACCAATTTTGAGGTGGGTGATCCCTCCAAGGTGCTCGATGGCGATATCGATGGCTTTCTTGAATCCGGTATCCGCTGGCGCATGCAGCAACAGGAAGACCAGGATTAGGTCCATACTGATCGGGCTGAATTGAACACGAAAAGGCCGAACTGAGGGGAGAAAATCCTCAGTTCGGCCTGATCTCTATGGACTTAACCCGCGTAGTCCATCGGTGCGCCTGGTCCCAGCGGGATGCCGATGAGATACCAGATGACGAAGAAGATGAACCAGCCCACCAGCATGCACAGCGAGTAGGGCAGCGCCAGCGACATCAAAGTACCCACGCCTGCTGGCTTGTAATAGCGCTGCAGGAAGGTCAACGCCAAGGCGAAGTAAGGCGACATTGGGGTGATGATATTTGTCGGGGAGTCACCGATACGGAAGAGCATCTGGGAGACCTCAGGCGAGACGCCCACATACATCATCATCGGCACGATGACCGGGGCCATCAGCGCCCACTGGGCGGAACCGGAGGTGATGAAGAGGTTAAGCAGTGCGACCATGGCCACCAGTGCCGCAAACATGACTAGCGGCGGCAAAGACCAGTGTTGGAGCAGCTCGGAGCCCTTAATCGCAGTCCACACGCCCAAGTTCGACCACTCGAACCAGGCCAGGAACTGTGCCACCGCGAAGAAGAGGACCAGCATGGGAACGAGGGTCTCGATGCCCTTGGCCATAAACTCCGGCACATCAGCAGCTGACCTCACGGTGCCTGCCGCCAGGCCGTAGACAATGCCGCATACCAAGAAAGCCAGGGCAATCGGCACCGCGATGGCGCTAATCAGAGGCGATTCCATGAAGCTATCCCCTTGGCTCGCCAGCGGGGAGCCGGGAATAAATAGCAAGGCAAAGAAGGCGGCAAGGAAGAGCACGAGCGCGATGCCGGAAGCAATCAGACCGCGCTGCTCGTTGGGCTTGATGCGCATTGCCTCTTCATCATCGGTGAAGTCGTACTCCTCATCCTCTTCTGTGTCCGCGGTGGCCCCACCGGCGGCCTTGGAAAAAGACACCTCTTCATAATTAATGTGGTCGTGGTCCACGAGCTCGCGGGCCTTTTTGACCATGAGGAATTCCGTGACCGCGGTAATGATGAGCGAGAGCACCACTGCGGATGGGATGACAAAGAAGATATTGGCCAGCGGGCTGACCTCATATTCTGGGTCCACAAACTGTGCGGCCGGGGTAGAAATTCCCGCCAGCAGGAGGTCGGTGATATTGAGAATCAGCGAGGCATTGAAGCCGGCAGACGATGCTGCGAAGGCCACCATCGCGCCGACGATGGGGGAGCGGCCCACGGCGTGGAAGGCCATGGCGCCCAGCGGGATCAGGATGACGTAGATGGCGTCAGAGGCCACGGAGCCGGTCACGCCGGCCAGCGCCACCACGAAGGTCAGCATTTTCGCACTAACCTTGGTCACCATCGCGCGCACCAACGCGGAAAGCAGGCCAGACTGCTCCGCCACAGCCACGCCGAGCATCACAGCAAGGATGACGCCGAGCGGTGGGAAGCTGGTGAAGTTCTCCACTGCATCAGTAACCATGCGCGAGATATTCTCGGTGGTCAGCAGGGATTCCACTTCGATGGTGTCGCCAGTTTTGGGATCCTCTGCGGTCATGCCGACGAGGTGTCCTAGCCAAGAGGTCACAGCGACGATGGCTGCGAGGATGACGAAGAGCCAGAATGGATCCGGTAGCTTATTGCCAATCTTTTCTACAGTGCCCAGGAAGCCGCTTGCAGAACGTGGTTTTTCTTTAGTTTCGGTTTCGGCCATTGTATCGGCACTTTCTGTCGATTGGGTCGGAACAAATTAGTGTCTTAGACCACATTACTTAAATACAGTTCACAGCGTGGTGTCAACTTTAGTTGCTACAGTGATTCGCGTGATTAGATTCGACAACGTGACTAAGGCTTACTCCGCCGAGTCTCGCCCAGCGCTCGACGGGGTGTCCTTCGAGATTGCGGATGGCGAATTCGCCTTCCTCATCGGCCCGTCCGGCTCGGGTAAGTCCACTTTCTTGGAGCTCATGGTGCGCTATAGCAACGTGACCAAGGGCGATATTTATTTCGATGATTTCCACGTCAATGAGCTTTCAGGCAAGCAGATCAACGCGCTGCGCCAGTCCATTGGTTATGTGTTCCAGGACTTTCGCCTGCTTCCCAAGCTGACGGTGTACCAAAACGTGGCCTTTGCGCTGGAGGTTATTGGCAAGAGCAAGTACCGCATCTCCACCTCGGTCCCGCAGGTTTTGGACCTGGTGGGACTAGAGGATCGCCGCGATGCGTATCCCCACGAGCTTTCCGGTGGCGAGCAGCAGCGCGTGGCCATTGCGCGCGCGGTGGTCAATCGGCCGAAGCTTTTGCTTGCCGACGAACCCACGGGCAACCTCGATCCCTCCACCGCCGACGAGATCATGGACTTACTGCTGGGCATCAACCGCCGTGGCACCACCGTGGTCATGTCCACCCATAATGCCCGCGCCGTTAATAGGGCACGCAGGCGTGTGCTGGAGCTGCGCAATGGAGTCCTCGTGCGCGACGAGCACGAGGCGATGTACGAGGGGGAAGCATGAAGCTAGGTTTTATTTTCCGCGAGGCCACCAAGGGTCTTGGCCGCAACCTGACCATGACCATCGCCATGATCATCACCACCGCTATTGCCGTAGGCCTCGTTGTCGCCGGCATCATGGTGACCAACCTGACCAAGGACACGAAGGAGATCTATCTCGACCGCGTTGAGGTCATGGTCCAGCTTAATGAGGATATTTCCGCTGGTGACCCGGACTGCTTAACCCCGGCCTGCGCGGACCTCCAGGGCCAGCTCGACGCGGATGATTCCGTCGAGTCCGTGGAGTACCGCAACCGTGCGGAATCTTATGAGCGGTTCAAGGAGCTCTTCCAAGACACCGACCCCGTCATGGTGGAACAAACCTCGCCCGACGCACTGCCGGCGGCGTTCCACGTGCGCCTGAAGGATCCAGAAGACGCTTCTGCGATCGATGCGATTAGGGATAATCCGGCGGTAGAGGACGTCGTCGACCAGCAGCAAGAAGTGCGTGACGCCGCAAGCAACCTGGACTCTATCCGCAATGCCACCTTTGTGCTGGCCATCGTGATGTCCGTGGCGGCCATCTTCTTGGTGGCCAATATGGTGCAGATCGCCGCGTTCCACCGCACCCGCGAAACGGAAATCATGCGCATGGTGGGCGCGAGCCGGTGGATGACGCAGGCGCCGTTCGTACTGGAAGCAGTGCTGGCCTCACTCATCGGCGTGGTCTTGGGTGGTGCCGGAATCTTCCTGGGCAAATCCCAAGTGGTGGACCCATCCCTGCAAGGCCTGTATGAATCCCAGCTGCTTGCCCCCATGAAATCCGGCGACCTCTGGATTGCCCTTCCTCTCGTGGGCTTGCTGGCGTTGGTGGTCACCGCCGTCACGGCACATATCACCCTGCGGTCCTATGTGCGCAAATAGCCCGTTTGCTGGGGCAGCCAAAAGGGCACTACACTGCCATAATTATGGCTAAGAAGGGCAAGAAGAATAAGAAGGCGGCGTCCGGCGAAGCAACGCTCGCTACAAACCGCCGGGCCCGGCATGATTACAAGATCCTCGAGGAATACGAGTGTGGCATCGTCCTGCTCGGCACCGAGATCAAATCCCTGCGGGAGGGAAAAATCTCGCTCAATGATGCCTTCGCCACTATCGACGATGGCGAGGTGTACCTGCGCAACCTGCACATCCCGGAATACTCCATGGGCTCGTGGACGAACCACAGCCCGCGGCGCACCCGTAAGCTTTTGCTGCACCGCCGCGAGATCGACAAGCTCTACGGGCAGGTGCGCAACGGCAATAAGACCTTGGTCCCGCTCAAGGTCTACCTCAAGAATGGCTACGCCAAGCTCTCGCTGGCACTGGCGCAAGGTAAACAAGACTACGATAAACGTGAGGATATTAAGCGTCGCGACCAAGACCGCGAAATTTCCCGCGAGCTCGGCCGCCGCGTGAAGGGGATCAATGTTTAAGACAGCGAAGGTTCATGACGTAGTCAAGGGCGAGGACACCATCCATGGCACTGGGGTTCTGGTGGATCGGATGTGGCCTCGGGGCGTCGCCAAGAGCGACTTGGACTACGAGGAGTGGTTCAAGGACGTCGCGCCGAGCCCCGAACTGCGCAAGTGGTGGAACCACGACGAGGATCGCTTCGACGAGTTTGCCCGCCGCTACAAGGCCGAGCTCGATGACAATGACTCCGACGAGCTCGCCCAGCTGCGTGCGCTTGCCGACGCCACCCTCCTCTTCGCCGCCGCCAACCGCACGGTCAACCACGCGGTCGTCCTCAAGGAGTGGTTAGAGGAGCACTTGAGGAAATAAAAGCGGGTGGGGTAGTGTTGAACGAACCGTAGGGAAGATGCACTATCCCGTCCCTACAGCATGGGGTTGATTTGGTTTCGACTTCGTGCACTGCGCCAGGGGAAGCGTGCCGGTGCAGGCTAACGACCACCGTATAAGCGTCGTAGCAACCAATAAACGCAGAGAAGAACTCTCAGCGTGACTACGCCCTCGCTGCCTAATTACAGCGACGCGTGTCTGTCAGCCTAGGTTTCGTTCCTGACCTAGATCCTGGCATCGACTAAGGAACTAGCCGGCTGGCCGGGTCATCAGGGCCAGTCGGGACTCTTACTGGTGACTGGGCCCATCATCCGGACGTGTTCGCCCGATCCGGAGGGCCGAGCAGAGATTCTGTGCGGACTGCGCACGGAGAAGCCCTGGCAAGGTGACGAAGGACCCGGGTTCAATTCCCGGCAGCTCCACCGATAGGCCCCCGAGACATCGGGGGCCTTTTCTCGTTTTAAACTCGTCCGCACCAGCCTTTACGCCGTTTGTGGGGGTAAGGTGAACCTAACCCTTGCTAGTTAAGGGGAGCCTAAGTTAAGTTGGGTGGGTATTTGTTTCTCCGTCCAAAAGGAATTCATCGTGAAGAATATTCAACGCTCCCTTGTTGCTGCGGTTATCGCCGCTTCTTTGGCAGTGACTGCCTGCAGTCCCGCGGAAGATGGGGCAGTGGGGGAGGAGAAGGGGGCGTCGGCAAGCGCGCTCACGCTGCAGGACAATAACGGGGAACAGGAACTTCATCCTCCGTATGAGCGCGTAGCTGTAACTGATAACCGTGCCTTCGAGATTCTGTCAGATTGGGGTGTCAATATCGTGGCGGCTCCCCTCGACCTGGTGCCGGATACCCTTTCCAAAGACATCAATGAGGACAGCGTAGAAGCTAACCTGGGCTCCCACCGCGAACCAGACTTGGAAGCATTGGTGGCTGCAGAGCCAGATATTGTGGTTAACGGTCAGCGCTTCAGCCAGTATCAAGATGATCTGGAATCCCTCGTTGATGGAACCCCAGTGGTGGATTTCACTCCACGGGACGGCGAGGATATGGCGAAAGAGCTAATCCGCCAGACAGAGGCGATGGGCAAAATTTTTGGACACGAGGATGACGCCGAAGCCCTGGTTGATGACTTCAATGCTGCCTTGGAACGCCCCAAGAAGGCCTATGATCCGGACAAAAAGATCATGGCAGTAAATACCTCCGGCGGGGAGATTAACTACATTGCCCCAGGTAAGGGACGCTTCTATGGGCCACTCTTCGATCTAATCGGTATGACCCCAGCGCTCAAGGTAGACAATGCCAGCGATGACCACGAGGGTGACGATATTTCGGTGGAAGCGATCGCCAAATCCAACCCGGACTATATCCTCGTCATGGATCGCGATGGCGCCATAGCCAATGATGAAGAAGGATATACCCCAGGTCAAAAGCTGGTAGAAGATTCCTCCGCGCTGAAGAACGTGACCGCGGTCAAGGAAGGCCGCATCGTTACCGCTCCGCAGGATACCTACACCAACGAAAACATCATTACCTACACGGAAACGTTGAACGCGATGGCGGACGCCTTCGAAAAGAATTAGCCAGCGCGCACGCCAAGGCCGGAGGGGAGGGGCCCTCCGGCCTTTGTCTGTGAGAGGAGAACAATGGAAACTACCACGCGCCGTGCGCTGTGGGATTGGAAGCTTGGCCTTGGAGCGCTGAGTGTTTGTGCCCTGCTCGCTGCCTCCTTGTTATTGGGGCAGTACGACGTCTTCGGCGCCGAGGACGGTGCAGCCATGTTCGGCATCACTCGGCTTCCGCGAACCATAGCGCTCGTTCTCGCTGGTGCCGCAATGGCCATGAGCGGGCTGGTCATGCAATTGTTGACCCAGAATCGCTTTGTAGAACCTTCTACCACGGGAACCACTGAGTGGGCGGGTCTTGGCCTGCTCTTCGTCTTGTGGATCGCTCCGACCGCGTCAATTCTGGTCAAGATGATGGGAGCCGTAGCCTTTTCTTTCATCGGCACCATTGTGTTCTTCCTCTTTCTGCGCCGCGTGACCTTGCGCTCCTCGCTCATCGTGCCCATCGTCGGCATCATGGTGGGAGCTGTGATTTCTGCAGTCTCCAGCTTCTTTGCCCTGCAGGCCGATATGCTGCAGCAGCTGGGAATTTGGTTTATGGGCTCTTTTACCTCTGTGTACAAGGGGCAATATGAAGTTCTCTGGTTGGTGCTAGCGGTTTTGGCCGCCGTATTTATTTATGCCGACCGGCTTACGGTTATTGGCTTGGGTGAAGATATCGCCACCAACATTGGGCTCAACTACAACCGCATGCTCTTGCTGGGCACGAGCTTGATTGCCGTGGCCACCGGTGTTGTCACTGTCGTCGTTGGCTCTTTGCCGTTCTTGGGGCTCATCGTGCCTAATGCGGTGTCGATGGTGCGTGGGGATGACCTGCGCTCTAACCTGCCGTGGGTCTGCCTCTTGGGCATAGGCATCGTGACCGTGTGCGACTTAGTAGGCCGCATCATTATCGCACCGTTTGAGATGCCAGTTTCAGTGATTCTTGGGGTGCTGGGTGCAGCTGTTTTCATCGTGATGATCGTGAGGTCCACTCGTGCACGCTAAGCTTTCGCGGAAAAGGTATTGGCTCACTCTAGCCTGCGTATGGGCGCTGGCCTTGGCCTTTGCCTTCGCCTGGTTGGCATACGACAATCCGATGCAGTTCGGATCGCGCAAATTCTGGCTCATTGCGCAGCGCCGTGCGGACGCGCTCATCGCTATGGCAATTGTGGCGGTGTGCCAGGCGATGGCTACGGTGGCTTTTCACACTGTGACGAATAACCGGATTCTTACCCCATCCATCATGGGCTTTGAGTCATTGTATGTAGCGATCAATACTGCGACCATCTTCTTCCTTGGAGCAGCAGGGCTTAACGACGCCCGCACACTCCCCACATTCCTATTCCAAATGGCGCTCATGGTGGGGCTTTCCTTGGTGCTGTACTCGTGGCTACTGACCAATAACACGCACAATATGCACGCCATGCTGCTGGTCGGTGTGGTTATCGGTGGTGGCCTGGGATCCCTATCTACGTTTATGCAGCGAATTCTTACGCCGAGCGAGTTTGACGTGCTCACCGCGCGCCTATTCGGCTCCATCAACAATGCGGAATCAGACTACTATCCCATCGTTATTCCCATCGTTGCGATCGTGGCAACGCTCTTGCTGCTCAATGCGCGTACCTTGAACGCGATATCCCTGGGCAACGATGTCAGTACGAATTTGGGAGTAAACCACAAAGGCCATGCAATCTATACCTTGATTTTGGTGTCCCTCTTGATGGCCACGACAACAGCCTTGGTAGGCCCCATGACTTTCCTGGGATTTTTGGTTGCCACGTTGGCTTATCAGTTCACCGATACCTATGACCACCGCTTCATTTTCCCGATGGCCATTGGCCTGGCTTTCTTGTTGCTTACCGCCGCCTATTTCCTCATGCGGCACGTGTTCGCCGCCCAAGGCGTGGTGTCCATCATCATTGAGCTCGTTGGCGGCTGTGCATTTCTCTTCATCATCCTGCGAAAGGGGCGACTGTGATCGAAGTAAAGAACGTATCCAAACGCTACTCTGGGGAAGTAGCTATTGGTCCGCTCAACCTGCGGATCCCGAAAGGCGGAATTACCGCCTTGATTGGCCCCAACGGAGCTGGTAAATCCACCATGCTCACCATGATTGGCCGCCTATTGGACATGGACGAGGGCAGCATCGAAGTCGCAGGGAAGGACGTTCAATCCACGAAATCCGCGGATTTAGCAAAAGTGGTGTCCATTCTGCGGCAAGAAAATCACTTCGTCACCAAGCTGACTGTGCGGCAATTGATTGGCTTTGGCCGCTTTCCCTACACCAAGGGTCGGATTACCTCGCATGACGAGCAAGTAATCTCCAAATACATAGACTTCTTCCAACTAGAAGAATTGCAGCACCGGTATCTTGATGAGCTTTCAGGAGGCCAACGCCAGCGTGCGTATGTAGCGATGGTCCTGTGCCAAGAGACGGAATATGTCCTATTAGACGAGCCGCTCAATAATCTGGATATTGCTCATTCTGTAGAGATGATGCGACATCTCAAAGACGCTGCGCAGTCTCTTGGGCGGACCATTGTTGTGGTGCTGCACGACATAAACTTCGCAGCCCGGTATGCCGACTACATCTGTGCGTGCAAAGAAGGCCGCATCGTTGAATTTGGATCAGTGGATGACATCATTCGTGATGACATCTTGACGTCCATCTTCAACACACCGGTGCGAGTGATCGATGGTCCAGACGGAAAGATTGCTTGCTATCACTAGAAGAACCCGGGTTGTCCTGCGGGTTTGTGTTGTGTGGTTGTGGTGGACTACATTAATCCGAGTCGCCGCGAGGTAGCCGGGAGGTTACTTCTTTGCGAATTTTGTACGGGCTTGGTTCAAGGATTTGACAGGTTTCAATGAGTTGAGTAAGTTTGTACGAGCCGCCAACGAGAGGTTAACGGGAAGTTAATTTTTTGTGGTGTGCGGATGATGTTTGAGAACTCAATAGTGTG
The DNA here is from genome assembly GCF_030229215.1 of Corynebacterium sp. MSK150. Classification (NCBI taxonomy): domain Bacteria; kingdom Bacillati; phylum Actinomycetota; class Actinomycetes; order Mycobacteriales; family Corynebacteriaceae; genus Corynebacterium; species Corynebacterium sp. MSK150. Next base: position 29 of record NZ_JASPHM010000022.1, on the reverse strand, counting down.
CCAATGTACTTTTTATTTTTTGTGTGCAT
>NZ_JASPHM010000021.1:0-26837 GCF_030229215.1 Corynebacterium sp. MSK150 | reverse complement strand
GAGTAAGTCACCGCCGACACCAAACAACAACAAACAACTTCATATTGGAACAACAAGAAGGAGACGGCAAACCACCGCCTCCTTCTTTTTCACGTTTTGCTATTCTCCTCACCATGGACCAAAAGCAAATTTCTTATGTGGCGGACCAGGTCGAGCAAGGAATTCTTGGACTCGAAGGCGTCGATAAGCTCCTGGCTTATTTGGATAGCTTGCATCCGGATGATTTGGTCGGCGTGGATTTCCTCGTTGACCGCATGTTTGAGGAGGAGCGTAACCAAATATGGGAGCTCACGGAAACGCTTAAGGAGTTTCTCACGGACCTAAAGGAATGCCAGAAGTAGTGCAGACGCTTGACGAAGCAACCAACACCCTTGTAAACCCCTCCGGTTTGAATCTGACTGACTCTGACGATTCACGGGCGTACGCCGACCAGGTGTGGCAGGCCGGTGTGCTTTTGAATGTGGCAATTGATGAGCCTCAACACCTGACCAGCCAAGGCGTCAAGTCAATAGAGCCTTGCGACGTCTTCCCGGTCGCGCAACGGGCGCTAGAAGAGGTTCTGCTACAGTTGCCGCTGGTTAATGATCCAGTTAGGTCCGTGATCTGGAGCGCGGGGCGCTTGGCCCAGGAACTACCTCAGGCTGCCCAATTGGCCCAGGTTGACGGGCTGCGCTTAGCCGAGTGGCTCTTGGGCGTTCTTGGGTCGCCGTATGCGGAGCAGGTTGATATCGACCCCGTACAGTACGCGGAGGCTTTAGGACCTGAAGGCCTCAAAGAGCTGCGCGAGCGTGCGCAGGGTGAGTATGTGGGTCGTCGGTTAGCAGTGCTTTCCGGTTCTGTAGAGGAGGTATTTCGTACCCACACGGACGGATATGAGCAGCTCATTAGCGGGCTTTCGGAGATCGGCCGGTTCGACCTTGCTTACACGTACTCGGAAGAAGCGATGCGAATCCTCCCCGCTGAGGAAACGTTCAACATTGCTGGTGGTTGGGCCGCGATTACCGACGTCCACTTTCCTCACCGCAGCCCTTACGTCAATGAGCGAGTTTTCGACGCGTTTCCACGGCTTTCGACAGCGAAAGGTCTTTTTGCGGCGGTGGGGGATAGCGCAGTGGAGCACATCGAGGCTCGGCTGCGCGATAAGCCCTGGGATCTTGCAATGTTTCAGTATCAGTGCCTACGCGATCCGCAACGAGCATGGGCGACAGCCTCGGACGCCGGACTCCAACGCAATGTGGCAGAACTACTTCTTCCGCACCTGCCGGTCGAAACCATTCCCGTTCTTATGCAGCTTATCGAGGAGAAGCTGGAAACAGAAGATGCCTATGGTCGCGACCAAGCGTATGGGTTGCTCGGGAAAGTTCAGAAAGCAGCTGCCCCGGCTTCATTTGAGGACTTCTTAGGTCGCCTACAGCGAAAGTTTGCTGACTGCCCTGAAATTCGCAACCAGCTTGCCGACACCGCCCAACCCTAAACCTTTGCTTTTACCCCCGCTAATGTGTGGGGTGCGACTCTGGGGATCCCTGCGGATTTAGGGTATCCTATTCGAACATAAACACCCCCACAGGGGTCACATGTCCACCAGTCGGGATACTATAAAGGCGCTCGTTAGAAAACATATACGAACACTGTTCTTCTCTGCTGGAGTGCCCCGCCCCATGACTGCCACACTAAGCCCACCCGAACCAGATACCACCCTCGACTACCCAAACACCCTCCTCATCAGCGACCACCCTGATACCGATCCCCTAGGCGATGGTTCTGTTCCGGAGGCGTTCTACACCACCAACGCACCCGGCAACCACATCGGCAAAGCCGGCACCTACACCCGCAAAACCTCCTGGTTCCTCTACCGCGCCATCCTCCCCCAACTAGACGAGGATGTTGACCTCAGCCTGACCAGCCTGGCGAAAGACCTCGGCATCTCCTACCACAAGCTGCTAGGCTTCCTCCGCGCCCACTTCCGCATGCGCCAACTACCCCTGGTCACCGAAGTCCAAGGCCAGCACTGGATACTCGACCTGATCAAACTGCGCATCATCGACCGCGAACTCACCCGCCTAGAAGACAACCTAGACCACCTCGAAGCCATCGACGCCGCACTCGCAGACTTCCTCACCCCCACCACACCCAACCAAACAGTCCCCACCGACGCGGATCTACGCCGCTTCATCCGTACCTTCATCGACACCCACCTGCGCCCCGAAGACAAAGAACACAAACCCGAACCACGACTGCGCATCAACTACAACCCGGATAACACCACCACACTATCTTTGACCTGCGATAGTGCCACCGCCACCATCATCGCCCGCCACATCGACGCCTACACCAACCAGACCACAACCACCGCAGCACAAGCACTCATCGACCTCATCCTCGAAGACACCCACACCAGTGTTGCCATCAACACGTTCACCACAAACGAGAAAGCCAACCTCGTCTTCCACCCCGGTGCCGGATGGATAAACCTCGACCATGCCCCCACAGACAACACCTTCATCCGCCGACTCTTAGCCGACGAGACAGACTCCTATACCCCCAGCACCGACATCCGCGCCTACACCCAAGGCAGAGACGCTACCTGCCGCTGGCCCGGCTGCACCGTCCCCGCCACCCGCTGCCAACTCGACCACCGCATCGAATACCACCTCGGCGGGCCAACCAGCCCAGATAATTTAGTCAACCTCTGCCAACACCACCACAACATCAAAACCGACCGCAGAATCCACTACATCCTCGACCCCATCACCGGCACCATCGCCTGGCTACACCGAGACGGCACCTACCAACTAGACCACCCCACCGGACCACTAGCCACACACCAAACCCACTGGAACCACACCTGGGCCCAATACCTCACACACCAACAACAAAGAACAGAAAGGAAGACCTCCGAAGATTAGCGGACGCCGTTAGAATGGGCTGACAGCCTACCGAGGAGGCTGAACTGATGAGCTCACTGGCTGTCATCGCCTTGCCATTTTTTCAGAGTAGGACCCGATCCTTTCTTGATGAGGATCGGGCAGCTAGACGTGCGCTGAAAATGCAAGATGGAATTGGCGTGCTCGATTTTGCCGTGGAGGACCCTTCGGAGGATCCAGCCCAAGTATTCTCGGTTGTGCAAGAAGCGCTGGAGATTGCCGTAGATGTGATAGCCAATGCGGATGACTCACTTGGCATGTTAAGTGAGGTTGTTGAAGAGCTTATCGAGCTCCATGCTAAGAGCGCACAGCGCGCCAAGCCTGCGCCAATGGAGCTGGCCGAGTGGTTCATTGATTTCCATGAGAGCAACGGGGTTGATTATTTCGATCTTGACCCTGTTGCATATTCAACGGTCCTCGGAGAAGACGGCCTGGCTCGGGTGCGCGCTTGGGCGGAAAACGCAGATGTTATCCGCCGCAAGTATATGGAGAAGCGCTTTGCGGTTTTAGATCAAGACGTCGAAGCAATCATTCGTACGCACTTGGCTGAGGGTAGCTACGCGGTTTATTTCGAAGAGACAGCTAAAGCCTTAGAAGAAATCGGTGAGTATGACGCCGCGTGGGAGTACGCGAAGCGTGGAACCGAATCTGATCCAGATTGGCAGGCGCGGTCCTGCGGGCAATTCTGGGTGGAACTAGCGAGGGATCATTTCCCCGAAAGGGAGGAAGAGGTCGCCCAGATAGTTCTCAACAAGTGGCCGGACCCGCTCCTAGAAGTAATGCTTTATCCAGAAAGGTTTGTGGAGCCCTAGAGAACTAGGAGGTCGAACTTTGTAGCCTTTACGTCGGAAAGGCGCTTGCGGGCGCGCTCTAGGCGCTGCCATTCCTCCTGTGGGATGGCTTTCCGGGCGATGGTGACGGTTTCGGCGTCAGGGGTGCCCCATGCGATGGGCATAGGGGTGATTTGCTGCCAGTGGTTGTTGTCCGCGCGGCCGGACACAGCGGCGACGGGAACCTTGGTGCCTACGGTGCGCTGGGTGCCGGGAATAGCGGTCACGGTGCGCAGGCAAGCGGCCCAGCGGGGAGGCAGGGAAGGATCCACGTTGGTGTTGACCAGGGCGAGCAGGACCATGTCGCGCTCGTTGACCTCAGCGATGACAGCCGGAGCAAGGGGATAGGAGTCATAGAGTTGCTGGGCGGTGCCGACTTTACGGGCGGCGGCGAAGCCGACGATGGCTACCATGATTCCGAAGAGGATCATGCCGAGGCCGATGGTAATGCCCCAGGAAAATCCCCACCAGATGGCCGCGCCGCCGATGATGAGCAGGATGCCCAGCACGAGGCCGGAGATGCGAAGGCGGTTGGAATCGCGCAAGAGCTCGTTATTGGCCTTGGCAAAGGACTCGTCTACGTCGAACTTGAAGATTTTCATTGTTCCAAGTCTAGTGCGTCGATAAGCCGGTAGGCATATCCCTGCTCGGCGAGGAAACGCTGGCGGTGCACGGCGTAGTCCGCGTCGAGGCTATCGCGGGTGACCAGCGAATAGAAGAGGGCTTCCTCTTCCTTGGGGCGCAGCAGTCGGCCGAGGCGTTGGGCCTCCTCTTGGCGGGAGCCGAAGGTGCCGGAGACCTGGATGGCTAGGGCTGCCTCGGGAAGGTCGATGGAGAAATTGGCCACCTTGGACACCACGAGAACAGGAAGTGTGCCGTCGCGGAATTGTTGGAAGAGGCGCTCGCGCTTGGCGGTGGAGGTGGAGCCGTCGATAACGGGGGCGTCGAGATGCTCGCCGAGCTCCTTGAGCTGGTCGACATAACCGCCGATGATGAGCGCCTGCTGTGGGTGCCGCGCCAGGATCTTATCCACTGCCCGGAGCTTGGCGGCGGCTTGGGCGGCGATGCGGTAGCGGTCGCGAGGCTGGGCGGTGGCATACAGCATGCGTTCCTCGGCGTCCATATCCACGCGGACCTCGATGCATTCGGCGGTGGCGATATAGCCGGCCATTTCGAGTTCTTTCCACGGGGCGTCGTAGCGCTTGGGGCCGATGAGGGAGAAGACGTCGCCCTCGCGGCCGTCCTCGCGCACGAGGGTAGCGGTAAGCCCTAGTCGACGCCGCGATTGAAGGTCCGACGTCATGCGGAACACCGGGGCGGGAAGGAGATGGACCTCGTCGTAGATGATGAGGCCCCAGTCGCGGGAATCGAAGAGCTCGAGGGCGCGGTATTCGCCCTTGGTTTTGCGGGTGACCACCTGGTAGGTGGCGATGGTGATGGGCTTGATTTCCTTCTTTTCGCCGGAGTATTCGCCTATTTCGTTTTCGGTCAGGGTGGTGCGGCGCAGGAGCTCGTCGCGCCATTGGCGGCCGGCGACGGTATTGGTGACCAGGATGAGCGTGGTGGATTCCGCCTTGGCCATCGCAGCGGCGCCGACGATGGTTTTGCCGGCGCCGCATGGGAGCACGACGACGCCGGAGCCGCCGGACCAGAAGGCTTCGGTAGCGTACTGCTGGTAGTCGCGTAGCTGCCAGCCGTCGTGATTGAGGGCGATGGGATGGGACTCGCCATCGACGTAGCCGGCGAGATCTTCTGCCGGCCAACCGGCCTTGAGGAGGGCTTGTTTAAGGCGGCCGCGCTCGGAGGGCGGGACGGCGATGGAGTTCTCGTCGATGCGAGCGCCGAGGAGTTTTCCGGTAGCGCCGCGGGTAAGTTCTTCCAGGATGGGCGGCTCATCGGACTCGAGGATGAGGCCGTGGGCCGGGTGGGCGTGGAGGCGGACGCGGCCGTAGCGGGACATGGTTTCGGCGACGTCGACAAGCAGGGCTTGGGGGACTGGGAACCGGGAGTAGTTTTCCAGGACGTCGACGACCTGCTCGGCGTCGTGGCCGGCCGCGCGGGCATTCCACAACGCGAGCGGGGTGATGCGGTAGGTGTGCACGTGCTCGGGGGCGCGCTCGAGCTCCGCAAAGGGAGCGAGCGCGGCGCGGGCCTCAGCGGCCTGGGCGTGATCCACCTCGAGCAGGACGGTCTTATCCGACTGCACAATCAATGGTCCATTCATGGCTCCAGCGTAACGGAGGTGATTCGGTGCAAGGGAAACCGGATGGTAGAGCCATCGGCCGCGCGAGCGTCGATTTGCCCGCCCGCCACGGTCAGCGGGGTGACGGTGCGTTTCTTTTCGTTGCCGTTCTTATCCGCATAGCCGATGGTGATCGGCCGGGCAGTGCGCGCGGCGGCGTGGACTATGTCGAGGCTGGGCGTGGAAGGCGCGGCGTCGTCGCGCAGGGTGCGCATCGTCTTCGCAATGTCGGGGGAAGCGGTGGCTCGGCGGGCGGTGGGCGTCGGCAGGGTAGCCGGTTCGGGCGCGACGTTAAGGCTGGCGCCGCTTTCATCCTCGGCCGCGGGAGAGAGTCCGTGCTCGCGCAGGCGCTCAAGCAGGTCGTGCACCGGCAATTGGGACACCGCGACGGTGGGCGCGAGCAGGCGCAAGGGCGCGGCCTTGAGCGCTATTTGGAGGAGAGCCGGGTCCTCGCTGCGCAGGTAGGACAGCGCCGGGCCGGAGCGCAGGGTGCCATGGCGCTTGGCGACGTCCCCGATGTGGAACTTCAGCGTCTGCGGCACCTCCCCGTGGGCTGCGAAGAAGGCCTGGATTTCCTCCCCGGTCATGCCGCGATCCAAGCCGCGGCGTAGGGACGCATCCGAGATGCGGTAGACACTGGCCAGGCCAGGGGATTCGAGGTCGGCGACTGCTTCGAGCCGCTGGTGGATCTCCGGATCGAGCGGGCCGGGAACCAAGACGGTCATATCCGCTTGGATGAGGAAGTAATCGACCGTGTCGGGGGTGAGGCGGGCGGCGGCGTCGGGGGCGTCGATAAGCACGCTGGTGGGGCGCTCAAGGGCGATCGCGCCGATCCATTCGGCTTCCGCGCGGAGTTCGGCGATGGTCTCGTCCGAAGTGTGCGTGGCAAAGAGCGGAAAGTGGAAACGCAGGGACTCCCCGAAGGTGGGTTTCGCGCCGCGCAGGTAGACCTGCAAGACCTTGTGTCTAAATTCCGGCAGCCGGTCGTTGGTGTGCGCTAGCGTCCGGCCTTCCTTTGTCCATGGGGAGGCAGTCCACGCCTCGAGCAGAAGCTGCCACTTTTCCGCGAGACCCGCATCAAGCCAAACCTGGGCGAGCTCCGTTGGCGCGAGGAAATTGCCGTCGAAGTTTTTCGGCTCGCCGCGGCTGAGCAGGCGGGCGGTCATGCCGAGCTCAATGAGGCGACGCAGCTCTCCTTCATCGATAGTGAGGGTTTTGCTCAGGTTGGTGAGTTGGCGAACGCCGACGGTCTTGTCCTTGAGCAGTTCTATCGGCCGTGCGCCTAGGGCGTCAATGACGCGCTGCATGCCGCGCACAGCGGAAAGGCCGGCCGCGGTACCGGCATCATCGGCCTTGGAATCCGGGGCGGGGGATTCGGTGATTCCCTCTACTGGGATTGGAGCGGTGGGCTTGCCGTTGAGCGCCAGGTGCACGGCGCGCGGCAGGCGGACGGTGGTGGCGTCCACGCGCTGGAGCAGCTGCTTGGCGATGAGCCGCGGAATCGGCCGGGCCGGATCTGCATCGATGGCCGCATCTCGCGTGGTACCCAGGCCATTGGAGCTCGATAGGGTCTCGAGGACCTTCCGTTCTTCGTCCGGCAGCTCGGCGATGTCCTCTGGGCTGACCTGGACCTGGTCGAGGAGGGACCAGCCCGTGGGAAGGGCAGGCATGACCTCGGGTGGGATGAGGATGTTGCCGTAGGCTAGGCCGCGTTCCTTGAGCTGGCGGGTGATATCCGGATTAAGGTCTTCTACCTCTTCGAGTTCTCCTCCGCGGCGCGCGATGTCTTCAATTTCCGCAAGCTGCCGTGCAGTGCAGTTCATTAAAGCCCGAGCGATGGAGGTGCGCAGGAGCAGGCGGGTAGCGAGCGCGGCGATGCTCGGGGGTAGCGGATTAAGTACATCCGGGCGGTTGCGGAGGAGGGTGGCGAGCTCTTCTTCCTCAAGGGAAGCGAGCCACGTGCGGAAATGTGGGAGGTGGGAAGACTGAGTCATGATGTCACCCCAGTTTAGTTATCGTTTGAGTTACGTTTTTGCGCAAGGTTTGAAATAATAAGGGCTATGTCGAATCAGAAGAAGGGTCACGTTTCCCCGGCTTGGCCGAAGAACGAAAATCGCGAGCACGCAATCACGGAAATCTCTGCGCCTTTTGCTGGTGCGTCCAGCCCCTACGGCGATGATCTGATCTTGCCGATGCCGGCAGAGAAGCTGAACTACGTTCACCCTTATACTCGCATCAATCGCTAGAGTATTTCCCCGCCTTGGTGCGGGGATTTTTCTTCCATACAAAAAGGGCCCATTGCTATTGCAATGGGCCCTTTATCGCTATGTCTTAGCGAGTGATGTTCTCAATCATCTGCGCAATCGGGTCGATGACGTTGCGGTTGGCAGAGTAGAAGTTGTTGAAGTCGTGGCGGTTAGCCTTGTACAGCTCGGTGAACTGCGCAGGCAGTGCCAAGCCGTAGGAGTTAGCGGCATTCTTGATGGTGTTGTACAGAGCATCAACAGCCAGCTCGTCGGACTTCTGAGCGGCAGCCTGCTTGACCGGAGCCGGTGCCTGGGCCGGAGCCTTAGGGGCAGCGGACGGGGCAGTGCGCTGGGTCGGAGCGGAGTTCAGGCCGAGGGAAGCGGAGCAAGCCGGCCATGCGCCCCAGCCCTGGGAAGCAAGCACGCGCTCAGCAACGACAATCTGCTGCTCGCGGGAAGCCTGATCGGCGGTAGCGGCGAACTCGCCGCCACCATTGGCCTGCCAGGTCTGCGGGTTGAACTGCAGTCCGCCCTGGTAGCCGTTGCCGGTGTTGATGTGCCAGTTGCCGCCGGACTCGCACTGTGCCAGGCGGTCCCAGTCGGAATCTGGGGCAGCGGATGCGGTCGGTGCCATGATGGCAGCGGCGGCGCCGAAGGCGACGGTGCCGGCGGTGAACTTAGCGGCCATACGGTTCTTAGCGGAGTGGCGTCCCATGTAGTTAGTCCTCTCTGTGTGCCCGCATTAAGTGCAAAAATATGTACCAAAAAGAAAGGGCGGGCGAGGGCAACTTTCTTAACGGCTCTTAAGTGTCTGGAGGACAGCGTAGCGGTTTATAACGAAAGTGTCACGTTATGGGCACTAAACGGGAAAGAAATGGGACAAATGTGGTGGGTGAGGGGGTGTTTTTGCAGGTGGGCAATAATCTGTGATCTGTGTCATGTAAAGCGGGTGTGTCGCATCAGAGTGCGCGACTTCTGTTGTTTTGACCAGGCGGCTAAAATAAAGATTTTCCCCTAGAGAAGAGGTGGGTACCTATGCCTATTGGCAAAGTGAAGTGGTATGACGCCGAGAAAGGTTTCGGTTTCGTCAGCAACCCGGGCGATGAAGACGTTTATGTTGGCCGCAACGTGCTGCCCAAGGGAGTAGAGGAACTGTTCCCCGGCCAGCGCATCGACTTCGACTTCGCGGCCGGGCGCCGCGGTCCGCAGGCGCTGCGGGTCAAGGTATTGGATAAGCCGCGTCGCCGCACGCCGGCCCGCAAGCCGGAAGAGCTCGGCAGCATGGTCTCTGACGTAATGACCTTGCTGGAGTCGCAGATTCAGCCGGTGCTCAATTCCGGTCGTTACCCGGAGCGCAAGACTGGGCGCCAGGTAGCAGAAATCCTCCGCGCAATCGCGAAGGATTTGGATAGCTAATCAGAAGCCTTCGTGGATTCCTCCGCGGAGGCTTCTCGTTCTTTATCGGTCATCGTGGTCAGCGACCACACGGTGGCCAAGGGGGTTTCGTCGCCGTTGTCATCGGTGCCGATCATCATGGAGGAAATCTCCACCACCTTGAGTCGGGGGCGCTTGCCGGTAGAGGCCTTGATGGGTTCTACCGAGCCGGGGATCGATACCTCGGTGGTCTCGTTTGCGCCGTGCGCGGTCTCATCGTTGGCGGCGGGGTCATCGTAGATGGAAAGAATCTTCCACTCGTGGTCGGAGATTTCTTCGGGAATATTGAGCTTGAGGGTGTCATCATCGCCCACGGTGAGGTTCGGGACCTCGCCTTCCGGGCACTCGGTGCCGGGCTCGCATGTAATGTACGGGGCGACGTCGATGGAATTATCGCCCACGGAGGCGGTGACCGTGATGTCGCGGGGATCGGGACCCGGGCGCTGGTTCCACCAGTTTTGGAAGATCACTACGGCGGCGACGATGACCGCCACGACCACGATGAGGGCCAAGATCTGCAGCAGCGACTTTTTCCTTGCTTCCTTACGGGTTGCCATGGGCCTTTACCTTACTCGAACGTGGAAGAGTTCTTCCCACCGCTTGCCGGTAAGCCAGAACTCATCGTCTGTGATGTGCGCGATGCCGTTGAGGACATCATCGGGGTCGGTATAGCGGGACTTATCAATCGCGTCGGTGGAGATTACGGCGGTCACGCGGCCGGTGGAGGGATCGATGCGGTAGATGTTGTCATCCATCCACACATTGGCGTAGACGTCATCGCCCACGCACTCGAGTTCATTGATGTCTTCGAGGGGCTTTCCCTCTAGGGTGACGTCGGTAGTGGAGCGCTCCGCGAAGGTCTCTGGGTCCATGTGCCGCAGGGTCGCGGAGCCATCGGACATGAGGAGATCCTCGCCGGTATTGCACAGGCCCCAGCCCTCGCCTGAGTAGGTGGCGGTATCTACTTGGCGCAGGTCGTGGTCGTATTTCAGGGCTTGGCCGGACTTCCAGGTCAGCTGCCAGATGGAATCGCCGGCTTGGGTGATGCCCTCGCCAAAGTAGCGGTTATCTAGGCGCGTTTCGGCCAAGGTTTCGCCGGTTTCGGGGGAGAAGCGCTCCAAGCGGGATTCTCCCCATTGGCCGGTGCCCAGGAGCAGGTTGCCGTCCGGATCGGTTTCGAGGCCCTGCGTAAAGGAATTGGGTGGCAGGGAAGCGGTGCCGAGAACCTCGACGGAGAGGTGCTCTACTTCGGGTTCAGCTGGGGTAGAGGAACAAGCGACGAGGGCGCAAGGCAGAAGAATGCAGGCGGCGCGGGAAAGAAACGACATGCACCATATGTACCACCGGGTGCGCTCCATAATGAATAATGAGGGGCGTGAGTAAGCGAAAAGCAAATCCGTTGATCGATTCCCGCGCCGTGCGCATCGCGCGCGAGGCGTTGGATGAGGTGGGGGAAGGGGGCGTCGGCAAGCATATCGGCGTCGCCGGGATGGGCCGAAACGTTGCTACCCACCGATTTGAAGCAGAAATGCCTGGATACCCCGGCTGGGAATGGCAGGCGGTGCTCGCCTGCGCGGAGGGATCGCGCTACGTCACCGTCAACGAGGTAGCGCTGGTACCGGGCGGGGAGGCCCTGCAGCCGCCGGAATGGGTGCCCTATGAGGACCGCGTGCGCCCCGGTGACCTCGGCCCCGGAGACCTGATGCCACCGGCCGTGGATGATTCCCGCCTGGACGGGGAAACTTTGTCTAAATCCGGCCTGGAAGACGCCAAGAAGCGCTGGCGCACCGAGTTCGGCCCAAATACGGATATGGCGGCCAAGGCGCGACTGCAATGCCGCACCTGTGCGTTCTATGTGCAGCTGATGGAGAACTACGGCGTCTGCGCCAATGAGTACTCGGCGGACGGCCGGGTGGTGCACTCGCGCTATGGCTGCGGTGCGCATTCGCAGACGCGCGTGCGGGAAGAAAAGACCCCGGAAGTGGCCTTCGATGATGAAAAGCCCATCTTCCAGGATTTTGAAATCGAGGATTAAGGCAGCACACTTATGGCGTAAGACTCGCTGTACGTGAAAGGCGCAGGCGTTGAAAGCCACTCTCGATCGCTATTTCCATATCTCTGAACGTGGTTCCTCCATTGGAACCGAGCTACGCGCGGGAACGGTCTCGTTCTTCGCCATGGCCTATATCATCCTCTTGAACCCGCTCATCCTTGGTACTACCGAGGACGCGGAAGGCTACGCGCTAGGCGTGCCACAGGTCGCCGCCGCCACCGCGCTGGTCGCCGGCGTCATGTCCATCCTCTTCGGCGCCATTGCCAAGTATCCCTTCGCCATGGCCGCCGGCCTCGGCATGAATACCTTTGTGGGCGTGAGCATGGTCGCCACCAGCGGGCTGACGTGGCAAGAATCCATGGGCCTGGTGGTCATCGAGGGCATCATCATCGTCCTGCTGGCCATTTCCGGTTTCCGCACCGCCGTCTTTGACGCCATCCCGCAGTCCATGAAGGCGGCGATGGGCGTGGGCATCGGCATGTTCATCGCCATGATCGGCCTCGTGGATGGTGGCTTTGTCACCCGCGTGCCGGACGCTGCGAATACCACCGTGCCAGTGGGCCTGGGCATCAATGGTTCAATCTCTACCTGGCCGGCGCTGGTCTTTGTCATTGGCCTCATTATCTGTTCCTTCATGGTCATCCGGAACGTGCCAGGCGGGCTTTTTATCGCCATCGTGCTCACCACCGTCATCGCGTTTATTATCCAGGCGTTTACCGGCTCCGAGGATTGGGGCATGGCCGCGCCCGTGAAGCCGGAGGCGCTCGGCGGCATTCCGGATCTGTCCATCGTGGGCGATGTGAACCTGGTGGGCGCCTTTACCAAGATCGGCGTGGTCTCTACGGTGCTGCTGATTTTCACTCTATTGTTGACCAACTTCTTTGATGCGATGGGCACCATGACCGGCCTGGGCAAGCAAGGCAAGCTTGTCGACGCCGACGGCAACCTCCCCGATATGAAGAAGGCCCTCGTCGTCGAAGGCTTCGGCGCCGTGGCCGGCGGCCTGGGCTCTGCTTCTTCCAATACCGTCTTTGCGGATTCCTCCGCCGGCATTGCCGATGGCGCCCGCACCGGCCTGGCCAACCTCATGACCGGTGTGCTGTTCCTCGCCGCGATGTTCTTGACGCCGCTGTATGAAATCGTGCCCATCGAGGCCGCCTCCCCGGTGCTGGTCATCGTCGGCGTAATGATGGCCGCGCAGCTGACCGAGATCCGCTGGACCAAGATGGAGATCGCCATCCCCGCCTTCCTCACCATCGTGACCATGCCGTTTACCTATTCCATTGCCAACGGAATCGGCGTGGGCTTTATCTCCTTCGCGCTCATGTCCACCTTCGCCGGCAAGGCCAAGGACGTGCACTGGATCATGTGGCTCTTGGCTGGCCTCTTCGTGATTTTCTTTGGCATGGATCCGATTTCCAATGCCATCGGCTAGCCTAAGGGCATGCTGATTACTGACCCCGCAGACCCTCGCCTGGACGATATTCGGAACCTCAACAAATCCGATAAGTCCGGCGAGGGTCTCGTCATTGCTGAGGGCCCGCTGGTGGTCTCCCGGCTGGCCGAATCCCGGTTCCCCATGCGCTGCCTCGTGGGCTTTCCCAAGAAGGTAGAGGCCTATATTTCCGAGTACGGCGAACCCGAGTGCCCCATCTACGAGGTCTCTCGCGAGACCTTGGCGGAGGTGGCCGGCTTCGATATGCACCGCGGGCTCGTCGCCGCCGCGGACCGCGCCCCGGAGCCGGAGGTGGGCCAGATCGTGGAATCCGCCAAGACCATCGCCGTGCTCGAGGGCGTGGGCGATCATGAAAATATCGGCGCCATCTTCCGCCATGCCGCCGGCATGGGCGTGGATGCGGTGCTGCTGGGCTCCGGTGCGGCGGACCCGCTCTACCGGCGCTCGGTGCGCGTGTCGATGGGGCACGTGCTGCGCTTGCCCTTTGCCCATTTAGAGGGCGGGTTTACTACCTGGCAGCGTTCCTTGCAGGCGCTTGCCGACGCCTCCTTTACCCTCATTTCCTTAACCCCCAACCCCCACGCGGTGCACCTGGCCGAGGCCATGCACGGCCTGGATAAGGTGGCGATGCTCGTCGGCGCGGAGGGCCCCGGCCTTACCGAACACGCAATGAAGGCCACCGATATACGCGCACGCATACCGATGGCCCCTGGTACCGATTCCCTCAACGTGGCGACCGCCGCCGCCATTTCCTTTTATGAGCGCCAGCGCTCCTTGAGCGACTTAAACGTCTGAGCGCCCCAATTGCCAATGAGCGAGCCCAAGTGCTTGGCGGTGGAGATGATTTCCTCGCCGGTGGATTCCGGCTCGGCGCTGTGGTCCTCGTAGTCGTCATAGTCGTTCAGGCCCAGTTTATTGGCCGACTGCGCGGCTAATTCCCCCACGGTGCGCTTGGGCTTCGGCGGGTCGATCTTTGGCTCTGGGCGGCCGTCGACCGCGTAGCCCACAACGTCTAGGTCTGGGCCATCGTGCCCGACCTCGATGTCGAGCCAGTATTCCTGTGCCGCTTCCATGATGCCCTGCGGCTCGAAAGGCAGGGAGATTCCGCCCAGCGGCTCATACTTTTCGCCCGCCCAATAGGGCGCCTCGAAGGGCTCGGGCAGGCCGGTGTCCTCGTAGAGGTGCTCGCGGGTAGCGCACAGGCAGCGCTTGAGATCGCCGCCCTCCCACAGGGCGAAGCCGGCGTAGCCTTCTTTCTCATTGTTCGCCAGCGCAATGACGCGCTGGGCGGGCACCGCATTAAGGAGCGTTTCCGGCAGCTGGGAAAGGAGGACAGAGTCCCCCTCGCAGACCGTTTGCACCACGGTGATACCGGGGTAGCCGCCGATGTAGTACTCGTTCGGATCCGTCTGCGCGGAGCGGTTGAGCGGGAATTGCCCAATCGGCGTGACCGGAAAGGTCGGATCCAGCTGGGCGAGGAATTTCCGGCCAAAGCCGCGATCCGCCTTGGGCTCGGTCTTCAACACCTCTTTCGCATTGGGCTGAGAGATGTACCAGAGAGTAAGTACTGCGTGAGAGATGTCCACGATTAGTCCCTAGGGCGCTTGGTATTGGAGCGAACACCGAGCAACACGTCCTCCCAGTGTGGGGTGACGGCCTTGCGGCGGCGCTTGGTGGGCTTTTCTTCCGGCGAGGGGTTCTGCAGGAACTCCTCTTCCTCCGGCTCTTCCGGAGGGGTGGTCGGCGCGGTGAGGTCCGTGACGTTGCTGGGCTGGTCGCCGTCGATAGCTTCGTCATAGCGGCCGCTGCCCAGCGAGGTCAGCGAGCGCACCGGCTGCACGAAATCCGGGTCCGTCAGGTCCGCGGCCACCGAGTTGCGAGCCTCCACCGTGGCAGGCGAGGACATGGACTGCTTGAAGTACCACTCGGCCTCGTTCTCGGACAGGCCGGCCTTCCACGTGACGCGCACGATCCAGGACTCGCCCTGGTGGCGGTAGGCGTCCCAGGTGGACTC
This sequence comes from Corynebacterium sp. MSK150, assembly GCF_030229215.1. Taxonomy (NCBI): domain Bacteria; kingdom Bacillati; phylum Actinomycetota; class Actinomycetes; order Mycobacteriales; family Corynebacteriaceae; genus Corynebacterium; species Corynebacterium sp. MSK150. Next base: position 11,638 of record NZ_JASPHM010000021.1, on the reverse strand, counting down.
GGAGAGCGAGTGTCCACGGGCGGCAAAGGCGGTGGCCAGAACCTCCCACAGGGTGAGCTTAGCCGGTCCGTCCTCGCGGACGGGGTGGGCCTGCTTGGCGATCTCCGCGATGCGGTTGCGCTCCAGCATGACCGGGTAGGCGAAGGGCTCGATGCGGGATTCGGTCACGCCCATTTCTTCCGCCAGCTCCGCCGCGGAGGCGCCGGCGCGGATGCGGTTTTGGATCTCCGCTGGGCGGATCTTTGTCTCTTCCACCGGTTCCGGCTTGGCGGGCTTGGCCAGGCTGATGGCCGGAGCCGCCGGTTCCTCTTCCGGGGTTTCCTCTTGCTCGCCCTGCAGGGCCTCGCGCAGCTCATCGGTGATGGAGAGGAAAAACTCTTCGCCGTCTTCGGTGCGCAGCACCAAAGAGGTTTCGGTCGACTCGCTGTCAACTGGGAACAGCTCGCGCATAATAGGGCGCTCCTTTTGCCTATCGACGGCGGACATATCTGTGATGCATTCAACTATAACGTGAAAATGCCCCGCGGCCTGCGAGGCGGCGGGGCATGTTGGGGGTGATGCGTTAATTCGCATCCAAGACGTAGTCGATGCATTGGGTCAGCTTGGCAATATCGGCCGGATCGATGGCCGGGAACATGCCGATGCGCAGTTGGTTGCGGCCCACCTTGCGGTACGGCTCCACGTCCAGGATGCCGTTGGCGCGCAGGGTGGCGGCGAGCGCTGCGGCATCGACGGACTCGGCGAAGTCGATGGTGCCCACCACGAGCGAGCGGGACGCGGGCTCCGCGACGAAGGGAGTGGCCTCCGGGCGGGATTCGGCCCAGTTATACAGCGTGGTGGAGGATTCCGTGGTGCGCTCAACCATGCCGTCTAGGCCGCCGTTGGCATTCATCCACTGGACCTGGTTATCCAGCATGAGCAGGGTGGCGATTGCCGGGGTGTTATAGGTCTGGTTTTTGCGCGAGTTCTCTACCGCGGTCTGCAGGTTGAGGAAGTTGGGGATATAGCGTTCGGAGGCGTTGATTTTCTCAATCCGCTCCAGCGCGGCGGGGGACATGGCGGCGAGCCACAGGCCGCCGTCGGAAGCAAAGCACTTTTGCGGCGAGAAGTAGTAGACGTCCGTATCGGAGATGTGCACGGGCAGGCCACCCGCGCCGGAGGTGGCGTCGACGACCACCAGCTGCTGATCATTGCGGGGGTGCGGGCGGGTGACTTCTGCCATCGCGCCGGTGGAGGTTTCATTGTGTGCCCAAGCGACGACGTCCGCCTCCGCAGAAAGTTCGTGTGGGTCGGGCGCGGTGCCCACTGGGGACTCCACGATGGAGGGGGCATCGAGCCAGGGTGCACCCGCAGCGGCCTTGGCAAATTTAGTGGAAAACTCGCCAAAGGTGAGGTGGGCGGAGTGGCGCTCGATGAGTCCGAAGGTGGCAGCATCCCAGAAGGCGGTGGCGCCGCCGAGGGAAAGGACAATCTCGTAGCCCTCCGGTAGGGAGAAGAGATCGCTTAAGCCTTCTCGCACCGAACCTACGAGGTTCTTTACCGCCGGCTGGCGGTGAGAAGTGCCCATGACCGCGGGGTCAATGGCCGCAAGCTGGTCGGGGCGAACCTTGGAGGGGCCGCAGCCAAAGCGGCCGTCGGCAGGCAGGAGGTCGGTAGGCAGCGTAAGTTCGGGTGTGCTCATGCAAGTCAGTGTAGAACAGTTCCGGTCGAACGGCAGTTATTTTAGTCGGCCAAATCCTGTTGGCGGCGTCACAAAGTTTGCTAAGGTGTGAAGAGGTATCAAGCTAGCTTCCTTAAGTTAGTGCTTAATAGTGACTCTTCACATAGAGAAAGGAACTTCCGTGGCTTCTGAAGACAACAAGGTAGTGCTCCAGTACCCAGGCGGCGAGTACGAGATGGACATCAAGCAGTCCACCGAGGGCGACTCCGGCTTTGACATTTCCAAGCTCCGTAACGAGACCGGGCTCGTTACCTTCGACCCTGGTTATACCTCCACCGGTTCCACCGAGTCCAAGATCACCTTCATTAATGGTGAAGAGGGCATCCTGCGCCACCGCGGCTACGATATCGCGGACCTGGCGGAAAACGCTTCCTTTAACGAGGTTTCTTACCTGCTGATCAAGGGTCATCTGCCTAACGAGGAAGAGCTCAGCCACTTTAACCGCGAAATCCGCCACCACACCCTGTTGGATGAGGACTTCAAGGCCGCGTTCAATATCTTCCCGCGCAACGCGCACCCAATGGCCGTGCTGGCTTCCTCCCTTAACATTCTTTCCGCCTACTACCAGGATCAGCTCAACCCGCTGGACCCAGAGCAACTGGATAAGGCCACCGTCCGCCTGCTGGCTAAGGTTCCAATGCTGGCTGCGTATGCTTACCGCGCGTCTCAGGGCAAGCCTTATATGTACCCGGACAATAGCCTGAACGCCCGCGAGAACTTCCTGCGCATGATGTTCGGTTACCCCACCGAGGAGTACGAGGTGGACCCGGTTGTAGCTAAGGCGCTGGATAAGCTGCTCATCCTGCACGCTGACCACGAGCAGAACTGCTCCACCTCCACCGTGCGCATGATTGGTTCCGCTCAGGCCAATATGTTCGTCTCCATCGCCGGCGGCATTAACGCCCTGTCCGGTCCGCTGCACGGCGGCGCAAACCAGGCCGTTCTGGAGATGCTGGAAGATATCCAGAACAACCACGATGGTGACGCTACCGACTTCATGAATCGCGTGAAGAATAAGGAAAAGGGCGTTCGCCTCATGGGCTTTGGCCACCGCGTGTACAAGAACTACGACCCACGCGCGGCCATTGTGAAGGACACCGCACACGAGATTATCGAGCACCTGGGCGGCGACCCAATGCTGGATCTGGCCATGAAGCTGGAGGATATTGCGCTGAATGACGACTACTTCGTCTCCCGCAAGCTCTACCCGAACGTGGACTTCTACACCGGTCTGATCTACCGCGCCATGGGCTTCCCGACGGACTTCTTTACCGTCCTCTTTGCCATCGGCCGCCTGCCGGGCTGGATTGCACAGTACCGCGAGCAGCTGGAGATCAACACCAAGATCAACCGTCCACGCCAGATTTACACCGGCGAGTCCCTGCGTAAGGTTACCCCGCGCAACGAGCGCTAAAGCGCCCCGCGGGTCTGTCGAATTAAGCCGAATCGGGTGGTAGCACCTATAATAGGTGCAGCTCGGTTCGGTTTTTAATGCGACCGCACGAACAAACTAGATTTCCCAAGGAGAATAATCCCCATGGATAAGCCTGTTATTGAAGCCCAGTCTGGCCCAGCGCCGACCGACCTTGTTGTAGAAGACATCGTCGTCGGCGACGGTGCTGAGGCGCAGCCTGGTGCCGTAGTGGAGGTCCACTACGTCGGCGCTGAATACGAGACCAACCAAGAATTCGATTCCTCGTGGGACCGTGGCCAGTCCATCGAGTTCCCGCTGACCGGTCTCATCGCCGGCTGGCAAGAGGGCATTCCGGGAATGAAGGTGGGCGGTCGCCGCAAGCTCATCATCCCGCCGGAAAAGGCCTACGGCCCCGCCGGTGGTGCGCACCCGCTGTCCGGTCGCACCTTGGTCTTCATTATTGACCTCATCCGCGCCGACTAAAAGCGCTCAACCCCAGGGTTTGCCCTGGGGTTTCGTCGTTTTCGGCGCGGTCAGAAAAACTGCGGCACAATGGAGGGCATGACTGTGCCAACCGTAACTTTCAATGATGACCGCGACATGCCCCAGCTGGGCCTGGGCACGTACAAACTCTATGACGAGGAATGCATCCGCGTCATCCGCGAGGCCATCGATTTGGGCTACCGCCACTTCGATACCGCCACGCTCTACAAGAATGAAGAGGCGGTAGGCACCGCCCTGAAGCAGGCAATGGATGCCGGCGACGTCACCCGTGATGAGCTCTTTATTACCTCCAAGGTATGGCACTCCCACCACGGTGCGCACAAGGTGGAAGAGGCATTCCAGCAGTCTCTCAAGGATCTGCAGCTCGACTACCTTGACTTGTATCTCATCCACTGGCCGTGGCCGCAGGGTGGCCTATACAACGAGACCTTTGAGGCTATCGCCCGCCTGCAGGGCATGGGTCAGATTGCGTCCATCGGCGTGGCTAATTTCTACGAGGACGTGCTCAAGGACCTAATTTCCACCACCGGCATTTCTCCGGTGCTCAACCAGGTGGAGATCCACCCGGGCTTTACCCAGTCCAGCCTGCGCGCCTTCCATCACGATAATGACATCGTCACCGAGGCATGGGCCCCGTTGGCGCGCGGCGTTGTGCTCAATAACCCCGTGATTGAGCAGGCTGCTGCTGACCACGAGGCGACCGAGGGGCAGGTTGTGCTGTCGTACCTCATGTCCAAGGGTATCTCCGTCATTCCGAAGTCCGCGCGCACCGAGCGCCTGAAGGAAAACTTGGCCGCCACCGAGCTGGAGCTCACGGCGGAGGAAGTATCCGCCATCGACGCCCTTGAGGGCCAGGAGGGCTTTGGCCGTATGTTCAATGACCCGCGCGAATTCCCGGGCAGCGAAGAGTAGCGTCAACCACAGATTAAGCCCCCTCACGGGGGCTTTTTCTTTTGCCAAGCGGTTGTTAACAATCTTTACAAGGGGTAAAAAATTCTTCCCTCGGGGGTAGTTTGCTAAAGATGTTATTCCAGTTCAGTGAAGCCTATGGGGTTGAAAGGGTGGGGGAGTGGAAGGTTTTCTTGGCAGAGTTTACAACCTTGCAGAAAATGTTCTGTAACTTACAAATCAACGTGGATAGTGAGCAGTGACACACTATCTCGTGTGACCTAAGTTCCTCTCACCCAAGGAGACGATGCTCTATGAGTGACGTAGCTGCAACTCCTGTCTCGCGCCGCGAACCCACCGGTAGCGAGTTCATCGCGATGCGCGACTCCGCCAAATTCGGCGAGCTGCGCCGCACCTACCGGAGTTTTACCTTCCCTATGACCGTGGCCTTCTTCGTGTGGTACGTGGTCTACGTTCTTGCCGCCGTGTTTGCCCCAGGCTTCATGGCAACTGAGCTCGGCGGCGGCTGGAACATCGGCCTAGTCTTCGGCCTCGCCCAGTTCCTCACCACCTTCATCATCACGTGGATTTACGTGAAGTACGCCAATAAGAATATCGAGCCGAAGTCGGCCGCCATCCGTGAAGAATTGGAGGGCAACTAATGACTACCACCACCCTTGCCGCCGAGACTTCCGCCGGCAACCCCATCCTGAATATTTCCATCTTCGGTCTCTTCCTCATCATCACCATGGCGGTGGTGCTGCGCGCCGGAAAGACCACGAAGAAGGCCTCGGACTTCTACACCGGCGGCGGCAGCTTCTCCGGACGCCAGAACGGTCTGGCCATCTCCGGTGACTACCTCTCCGCTGCATCGTTCCTGGGCATCGTCGGCGCTGTGGCGCTCAACGGCTACGACGGCTTCTTGTACTCGGTGGGCTTCTTCGTTGCCTGGCTGGTAGCACTCATGCTCGTTGCCGAGCCCATGCGTAACGTCGGCCGCTTCACCATGGCGGACGTCCTATCCTTCCGCCTGAAGCAAAAGCCCGTGCGCGTGGCGGCGTCCATCGCCACCCTCTTCGTCACGCTCTTCTACCTCATCGCGCAGATGGCCGGCGCCGGCTCCCTGGTGGCCGTGCTGCTGGATATCCACGACTTCAAGTGGCAGGCCCTCGTCGTCGGCATTGTGGGCGTGCTCATGATTGTCTACGTCCTAGTCGGCGGCATGAAAGGCACCACCTATGTGCAGATGATTAAGGCCGTGCTTCTAGTCGCCGGCGTGGTCATCATGTGTTTCTTGGTCTTTATAGCCCTGCGCGGTGGCTTTAGCACCCTGTTTAATAACGCCATCGACATGCACGCCGCCTCCGAGCAGATTAAGGAGAAGGGCTACGAGGCCAAGGACATCATGGCCCCTGGCCTGAAGTACGGCGCCACCACCGCCACCAAGCTGGACTTTATCTCCTTAGGCATTTCCCTGGTGCTCGGCGTGGGTGGCCTGCCGCACGTGCTGATGCGCTTTTATACCGTGCCTACCGCCACCGAGGCCCGCCGCTCCGTTACCTGGGCGATCGTCATCATCGGTGCCTTCTACCTCATGACCCTGGTCCTGGGCTACGGTGCAGCTGCGCTGGTGGGGCCGGACCGTATCTTGGCCGCGCCGGGCGGAGCCAATGCTGCGGCACCGCTACTCGCACTGGAGATTGGCGGCTCCATCTTCATGGCGATTATTTCCGCCGTGGCCTTCGCTACCGTGCTCGCCGTGGTTGCTGGCCTGGCTATTACCGCCTCTGCGTCCATTGCGCACGATATCTACCACGCGGTTATCCGCAACGGCGAGTCCACCGAGGCCGAGCAGGTCCGCGTCTCCCAGGCCACCGTGGTGGTCCTGGGCATCGTCTCCATCATCCTGGGCATCCTGGCCATGACCCAGAACGTGGCCTTCCTGGTCTCCCTGGCGTTTGCGGTTGCGGCCTCCGCCAACCTGCCGACCATCCTGTACTCCCTGTACTGGCGCCGCTTCAACACCGCGGGCGCGGTGGCCTCCATGTACACCGGCGTGGTGTCCTGCCTGGTGCTCATCTTCTTCTCCCCGGCAGTCTCCGGTTCTGAGAGCTCCATGTTCCCAGGCGCGGACTGGGCCATCTTCCCGCTTTCCTCGCCGGGCTTGGTCTCCATTCCGCTGTCCTTCTTCGTCGGCTGGTTGGTTTCCATCATGACCAAGCCGGATAACTTTGAGGAGCTTTCCGCAGAGATGGAGGTTCGCTCCCTTACCGGCGTGGGCGTGGAGGCACCCGTGCAGCATTAATTGCTTGAAAAGTGCATTCACCCGGTAATGTGGGTGGACGTGCTTAGAACGTCTGTGACCCGCAAGGCGGCATCAGTTAAGGCTGGTGCCGCTTTGGCCGTATGCATGCTGGCCTTGACCACCACCGCGTGCAGCAATAGCGAGCGTGAAAGCGACGCGCTTGCCGACGCCCCCTCGGAAGCAACAGACACCAACCGCGATGTCCCACCGGAAACCAATGAGTTCCTAGAGGGCGATGAGGGTCATTCAATTACCTATATCCGCCTGCATGATGGCATGCACATGGGCTCTGCCTCGGAGCACGAGGCCCGCCCGGCGCTAAGCCTCATCAAGCTCTATATCGCCACCTACGTAATCGAAAAGGGCGAGTACGAGGACAAATATGAGGCGCTGGATATGATCGCTAGCTCCTCGGATAAGTCCGCCGAAGACCTCTTTGACAAGTACCCGGATTCCATCGACGCGATTGCCGATGAATTCCACCTCGAATCCACCAAGGCCGGCGAGCAGTGGGGCTACTCGCAGACTTCTACCTATGACGTCGCCAGCTTCATCTCGCAGCTCATCGACCGCGATGAAACCCACCCAGTGCTCGTAGCCATGGCGCATGCCGATCCCATCTCTGAGGATGGCTACCGCCAGGATTACGGCACCGCCAAGCTCTCCAACGTGGTGGGCAGCAAGTGGGGTTGGTCCAATGACAAGTCCATTAACTCCTCGGTCTCCTTTGGCGAGAACTTCGTCGCCGCCGCCTCCATTACCGGCTCATCCGATGACCTCACCGACTACGTCAAGGACGAGGTGACCGGCAAGAATCTGGGCAAGGCCACCGAGCGCTTCCTCAAGTACAAAGACGGCGAGGACGTCCCACCGATCGAGACCTCCACCTCGGAGACCTCTACTACCTCCTCCAGTAAGAAAGACAAGGACGAGAAATCCGGCAAGGGCAAGAAGGATAAGACCTCGTCGAAGGAGCCCACCAGCGAATCCACTACGTCCAAAAAGAAGTCCGCAGACAAAAAGAAGGACTCGGAGAAAACCTCCGAGCCCTCTAAGAAGTAGTACTACCGCGCCTTAGCAACCGTCTCTGCGACGATCTTCGCCAGCTGGCGAATCTGATCGTTGCTCAACGTCTTGCCGTTAAAGCTCACGCCATTGGCGGTGACCTGCGGCAGCTCTGGTAGCTCCGGGTGCGTGCTCTGCAGTTGCGAACTTAGCTGATTGACCAGGTCGGACGAGCCATTGCTTGGGGCCGTGGTCTGCGGCTGCGGCTTTGGCTGTGGTTTCTTGGTGGTCGGCTTCTTTGCCGGTGCAGGTGCTGCGGACTTGCCTGGCGTCCACTGTCCCCAGTCTTCGGCGTAGACCTCATTGACGTCAACGATGACGCCGCCGATGGTCTGTTGCTTGTTGTGCGGCAGCTGGTGGATAGTGGTGCGCGGGTGAATCTTGCCGTTGGATCCCCAGTCATGCATCCAGAAGTATTTGCCGATGCCATCCTGGATCGCCCACTCGATGGTGTTGTAGTTGCCGTAGATGCCCGTCTGGTAGCCGGCCAGCTCCAGCGTCTTGGAGAATGCCTGCAGGTATGGGCGGATTTGGCGAGTGTACTGCTCGCGGGTGGGGTTATCGTCGATGGCGATGTAAATCGGGCGGTTGGTGGGGCCGCCTGCCTTCTTGTGCAGTGCAATCGCCTTCGGTGCGTGTACTGCCGCACCTGCTGCGCCCTGCTTCCAATCGGCAGTTTCCGCACGGCCGAATTGGTATACCGACGCCGTGGGCAGGCCTGCTGCTGCATTGGCCTTAGTTTCCTTGAGGGTTACCGGCTTGCCGGTCATCCAGGCCGCGCCGGGGCGCTTGTCGGAGACGTAGCGAATCGCGCCCATGTGGCCGGCATTCTTAATTGCTTGCGGGGAAGGTACGCCGGCGGAGAAATCAATGATGGTGCCGCGCATCGGTCCGAGTGCCGCTGCATGTGGAGCGGCAGTACCGATGGCGCCTGCGGTCAGGGCGAGAGCGCCGACCTTAAAAAGTCCGCGACGGGAGAAAGATGACGACATATTGAGCTCCTGCAGTAATCACATGTGTCACATTAGTTAACAACTGCACCATAACAGGAAGTTTAGAGTCCCAGCCGGAGCGAAATCGCATGTCGCGCTTTTACTTTGGGAAACTATTTTGAGGCGTTGCTAAACAACACTCGTGTAGGATTCTCAACCGTGCGCGATACCGTGCAGTCCTTCTCATGGGAGATGCGAATCAGGTTGTCCACGAGCTTGCGCGCTTGGTTGCCTTCCCGCGTATCTGGGAACGATAGATCGAAGCCCACACGCACCTCCGACAGACGCGATGCTCCATCTTCGCTTACACGGTCACCCTCTACGTGCACATCAAAAGATTCCGGCTCCGCGCGCCGAGACGTCACCACGTCCACATCCACTGCGGAACACCCCGCGACAGCAGCTAGCAAGAGTTCAACAGGGGAGAGGAGTCCCTCGCCACTGCCAAACTCAATGCTGGCTCCCGCTGAATTGGTAGCTCGGTATTGGGCGGTGTCGATGCGGGTGAGGTCTACGGCGTAGTGCTTTGTTACTTCAGACATGAGGCCAGTTTAAGGCGAAGGATCAGGTCGGTTCGAGCGGGTAACGGACACGTTGATCGTAATGTTCGCGTGTCGAGTAGTGATTTAATTGGCCCGCGTATTGTGAGTTCCATGAAGGTCATTGCTATTTACGCGACGGAAACCATGTCTGATTGGGAGTATGCCTACCTCACAACCCAAGTAGCTGAAGCTGAGGCCCAAGTGCCGGAACGCTTCAAGGTCTTGTTTGTTGGCGAATCATTACAAGCTGTCCGCTCCAAGGGTGGGCTCGAAGTGGTCCCAAGCTTGACCTTGGAAGATATCCAGAACCGAACTGATATTGCGGCTTTCGTGGTGCCAGGGGCAGATACTTACTTTGATGGGCACGGACACCTACTGGAGACGATAAAAGACCTACATCAGAGAGGAGTGCTCTTGGCAGCAATCTGTGGTGGAACTTTGGCCTTTGCTCGTGCTGGGGTGCTTGACCACTGCACACACACTTCAAACGCGCAAGGCTTCCTTGCCTCAACCAACTACGCAAACATTGACGGCTACAAAGAAGAAGACGCAGTTTCTGATGGCGGAGTGATTACGGCATCTGGTTTGGCTCCAGTGTCATTCACCGCGGCGGTATTGCGCGCGGCGGGCGTCTACCCAGATGATGTCGTGGATGCTTGGCTTCAATTGCACGAGCAAAGAACAGAAGCGGCCTTCGTTGAACATATGAACAAGATTCAGGCGTGGGCCTCTTCAAATTAGCTTGAGTTTCCCGTGACTGCTTCAACAATTCGGCCTCTTGCTGAAACAAACGGGGCCTGACATTCAGCGCTTCTATTTTCCGAGGCGGGCCCATGAATATTTAGCTACCGGGCCTAATAGTCCACCGACTGGTTGATTGCAGCTTCAACCAGCCCTGTGATTCAAAACGGGGACGAATATAGAAAGATGAGTCCTTAGAGTATTTGATTCACCGCTAATCCAGCCGTGGCAGCGGTTGGGAAGGAGAATGACCATGAAACCTTTGTATTGGGCATCCATTTTCTACCTCGTGTTGGGCTTGGGGGCTGGCGTGTTCTATCGAGAATTCACGCGTGCCAATGATTTCCCCGCGGGTGAGTTCACTCAGCTAAGCGTGGCGCACACTCACTTGCTAGCGCTCGGTTTCATGATGAGCCTTATCTTCTTGGTATTGGAGAAGGTCTTTGGTCTGTCGCGCAGCCGCGGTCAGTTCAATGCGTTCTTCTGGCTCTATAACGTCGGCGTGGTCGTCACTGTCGGCGTCATGATTTGGCATGGATGCCTGACCGTACTGGGAGAGGAATCGTCTGCAATGATCTCTGGTATCGCTGGTCTTGGACACATCCTCATCACGGTGGGCCTAATCGCATTCATCGCAGCGCTTGGTAATGCCATCGGTGAGTCCCAAGAAGCTAAAACCCAGGCAACAGGTGAATAACAATGAGTGAGGCAGTCTCAAAGCGCCACAACGTCGGTTCTGCGAGATGGGAGTTCACCAAAACAAATGACCGTCATGGTCCCTACATAGTATTTTTAGGGGAACTGCTCGGTCACAAGGAAAGTGCTGGTAGTTGAGGCGAAAAATGAACTTTCCTGGTCTGCTTGGCGTGTTTGTCATCGCAGATTAGATGAGAATGGACTTTTCATCTTCTATAAGGAGGGCTTGCCCATCTCTCAAAAGCAGAAGGTTCCATTCTCGGCCGTAGGTCTCGACAGTCTGACTGATGACCTCTATTGAATAGGGCCCAGTGGTTCCCTGTGCATGAGGAACGATGACATGTGAAGTGAGGTTTAGCCCAGTGTAGTCGGTGAGCTGCGGTGCCGTTTTGGGATCGTCCATGATTGATGCCGGCTCAATTGACGGGCCGGCAATAATCGCTCCTGCAGAACTTCCAGCGTAAAGCTTTCCTTGATTTACCGCATCAGTTAGTAGACGATCGGCACCCGTTGACCTCAGTGCATTAAGAAGGCGGAACACCTCGCCGCTCGCGACATAAATGCAGTTGGCTGAGGCAATCTCATATTGAAGATGGTTTGATTTTGATTGTGACAGGGTGAGAGGAACTAAAGTTTCTGCTGCTTCTCCAATTGCTTTCCGTTCTGCTTGCGCAAACGGTGTATCGCGCATCTCTGGGGTTGCCCGCAAATCGTGGACACGTAGTGGGGCTACCTAGTGCTTAGGCAGCTATTTCTTTTCTACTGGTGGTT
>NZ_JASPHM010000020.1:0-27982 GCF_030229215.1 Corynebacterium sp. MSK150 | reverse complement strand
CATGCGCTAAACCCCACCAACACAAAATGTCGTTTAGCCCGACACGCCGCAAAACAACACATTCTGTCGTTTAGGCCGGCACTGCCCGCCTGATCGAAGAAACCGGCACCCCAGAACAAAAAGCAACTGGAATGCCGGTTTGTCAACGATGTCGCGACTCATCTGTCAAACATGTCGCGACTCATGACAACGGTGCCCCCAGCAGGATTCGAACCCGCGACACATGGGGTAGAAACCCACTGCTCTAATCCACTGAGCTATGGGGGCTTACAACGCACTTATAGTAGCCCACGAGGGCGGCGAAACCTAAGCCAGGGTGCGCTGCGGCGAGCGCAGGATGTCCACCAACTCTTGGGCGGCTGCGGTCAGCTCGCGATCCGTGCGGTAGGCCACGATGGCGTAGTAGCGGGGTAGGTCATCAGCAATGGGGCGGGTGATGATGCCGTGTGGCTGCACAGCGGGTGCGCAATTGGGCACGATGCTGACGCCGAGACCACTGGAGACCATAGGAATCGCGCTATTGAGGCTGGCGACCTCCTGGGTCTTTTCCGGCTTGAGGCCCGGGCGGCTATTCCATAGTTCTTGATAGAACTCGGCTAGTTCAGGAAGTTCGCGGCTGCGCGGTGGGACAAGCCATGTTTCCTTCTTCAGGTCAGCGAGGGAGACGGGGGATTCCAACTCGGCGAGGCGCTGGGGAAGGGCGACGGAGTAATCGAACGTGGCCACCTGGTGGACGGTGAGCTCGGGGGAGTAGCGGCGAATGAAGGCCTTCGGATCGGACGTCGGCAAGAGCGCTAGGTCCACCTGGCCATCCAGTAGGTGCTTGATAGCGGTAGCCGGTTCGGCGTCATCCAGCGAGATATTGGCGGTGGGGTAAATCCGCTTGAGCTCAGCGAGGGCGGCAGGGATAAATTCCCAGTTCAAAATGGCGCCGGAGGCGAGGGATACGGTGCTGGCCTTGTCGCCGGTGATTTCGCTGATATGGCGCTGGGTTTCGCTCAGCAGCGCATCAACCTTGACGGCCGTTTCGTAGACATAATCGCCAGCCTCAGTGGTGGAGACACCGGAGCGACCGCGTGAGAGTAGCTGAGCGTTTAGCTCCTTCTCTAGCTTCCGGATGGAAAGGCTCAGCGATGGCTGGGTCATATCGAGGGATTCGGCAGCGTGCGTGAAGGAGCCATGGTCTACAACGGCGCGAAAATAAAGAAGTTGACGGGTGTCCATAAGGTCCATGATGGCACATGTAAAGACAAAATGGGTGTTATGTGAGAAACCAGGTCGCGCTATACAATGCGCACTATGGCAAATGAGCAGGTTAACAGTGTGAACGCGGCGGGTAAGAAGCCCCGCCCTTCCTGGGGAATTTATATCGCAGCGATGCTTATTGCCGGCCTGATTGCCGGTTTTATTTCCCTGTTCCTTTTAGCCGATTCCCTGGCGGCCCTGGGTATCCCGGATCCCGGTCGCATAACTACCTTTGGCCTGCCACTCTTTCGTGGCATGGCGTGGGTGCTTATGGCTTTGTCCGTGGGCTCATTCTTGGCCTCGTCGTTCCTCATTGCACCGCGCGGGGACAATGCCACGCTTATCGATGCCCCCTTGTCCGTCGACGGCCACATCGCCGCCCGCACCGGTACGTGGGCTTCCTTTGGTGTGGCGGCCGTGGGTCTCGTGGAAATTCCACTCATTATGTCCGACCTCACCGGCGCGCCCTTTTCCCAGGTATTCGAGCCTTCCATCATGAAAATGGCGCTGACGGAAATTTCCACCACCATCGTGTGGGCAATCTCCGTACTCATCGCTCTAGTAGTGGGCATTCTCGGTCTCGTGGGCCGCGGCTGGTCCATGCAGCCGGTACTGCTTTTCTTGTCCATAATGCAGGTCGTACCCATTGGCATGGAAGGCCACTCCGCGGCGGGCGGCGACCATGATTACGGCACCAATTCGCTCCTGTGGCACTTGGTCTTTGTCATGCTTTGGGTAGGCGGGCTTATGGCGCTAATCGCCCATGGTCGGCGCCTTGGCCCCAACCTCGCCTTTGCGGTGAAGCGCTACTCCGGCATCGCCTTTATGGCGATTGTTGTCTTGGCAGTATCGGGCTTGATTAACACGCTCATCCGCATGAATATCTCCGATCTGGTGGATTCCGCGTACGGAATCATTCTGATTACCAAGTTCGTGCTGACGATTTTGCTGGGCATTTTCGGCCTTGCTCACCGCGAGCTCACCATCCCGCAGCTGGGCAAGAATCCGCGCCTTTTCCTTCGCATTGCCATCGTGGAAGTAGCGGTCATGGCCGCCACTATTGGCGTAGCCATCACGCTGGGCCGCACTGTGCCCCCGGCGCCGCGCGATCCCAACCTCAACTCGATGCAGATTCTGATGGGCTATGAGCTGTTTGAAAAGCCCACGGTGCTCAACGTGTGGACCATGTTCCGCTTTGACATCATGTTTGGCACCATTGGCCTGCTTTTGGCTGCGGCCTATGGCTACTGCGTCTACCGCGTACACAAGCGTGGCCTGACCTGGAGCAAGGGGCGTACTGCGTGGTTTATGTGCGGCGCGCTGGGCCTGACCCTTGTGATGTCTACCGGCATGGGCCTCTACATGCCGGCGATGTACTCCATGCACATGTTGGTGCACATGATTTTGTCGATGGCAGTACCGCTCCTGCTCGTTCTGGGTGCGCCACTGACCCTGCTCATGGAGGCCTTTGAGGCAGGGCCGAAGGGAAAACCCAGCCTGCACGACTATGCGCTGGCGGCAACCCAGTCCAAGATCGTCGCTTTTATTACGAATCCGTTTGTCAATCTCGTGCAGTACCTATTTTTCCTCTACGTGCTGTATTTGTTCCCCGGCCTATATCAATTCGCTATTTCCGAGCACGCCGGCCACCTCATTATGAACTTTGCGTTTATCATCTCCGGCTGCTTCTACTTCTGGGAAATCATCGGGCCGGATCCGCTTCCCAAGCGCCACTCCACCCCGTTCCGATTGGCCGTGCTGTTCCTTTCCATGCCATTCCACCTCTTTGCCGGCGTGTACCTGATGCAGCTGCAAAGTGTGTTGGGTGCAGACTTCTACCAGTATTTGGACTTGCCCTGGGACCAGGATCTGCTCCAAGACCAACGCGTGGGCGGCGGCATCGCGTGGGGCTTTGGTCAGTTCCCGCTGGTTATCGTCTTTGGCAAGCTCTTCCTGGATTGGCTCAGCGATGATCGCGCTACGGCTCGCCGCCACGATATGCAAGCGGATGCGGACGATGATGCCGAACTGGAACGCTATAACGCGATGCTGCAGGATATGGGCCACGGCGATGAATCGAGTTTCCGCGGGCGCTAGCCTGTGGATAACCGGATAAAAATCACCCCAAATCCCGAGTTTCGTTGACGGGTACAACAAGTTATTCACAGGGTAGTGGTCGCCGGCATGGTGTGGCTTGCGCGCCGGTATCAGGATGTGGAAGCGAGCGAGGAAAACCGAACTCGCCTATCCAACTATCCAGCAAAGGATTTTCTAGCACCATGTCCCAATACCCAATTACCTTGACCGGTCGCCTTACTCGCGATCCCATCCTGACCAAGACTTCAACTGGGGCCTATAAGGCCAAACTGCGCGTAGCTTCCTCGCGCCGAATTCCGGACCGTCAGGTCGATGCCGGCGACAATTATCCAGAAGGGCACAACTCCAAGGCCCCGCAGTGGCGCGACGTGGACCACCTCTACATCGATGTCGAAATGTGGAATCAATTTGCCATCAATGTGCGCAAATCCCTGGCTAAAGGCATGCCGCTGGTCATCGTGGGCTCCTTAGTTACAGAACAATGGCGCGATGACCAGGGCACCGATCACTTCCGCACATTCATTAAGGCGCAGTACGTGGGCCTGGATCTGAACCGCCACGTTATCGGTACCAAGCGTCTCGCTCCGCAGTACAACCAGGAAAATATTGCGGTCCCAGAACTGGGGGACAACGCCATTGAACCGGACGTGGACCACAGCCTGCCGCCGCAGCAGGCGGGGCAGGGAGATACCGCTGCCGATACCGCAGCGGACCGCTATCTAGCCGAACGCGCCGCAGCTGCACGTGGTGGGGAAGAAGATTCCTTCGACGATGCCGAAGTGGAAGAGGAAGCTGCCGAGGCAGAATCCGCCCCTGTGAACGCTTAAGCGTTTCCTCCCCGGTTTGATCGCCTCGGGTGTACCTGACCCGAGGCACTTGGGCGGTGGTTCTGATGTAGTGTTTGTGTAGATAAATACGTCTCCCAAATTTTTGCAAAGGGGTAAAAGTGGGCGAATTCATCTACACGATGAAAAACGTGCGCAAGGCAATTGGCGATAAAGTCATCCTTGACGATGTAACAATGGCGTTCTACCCAGGAGCCAAGATTGGTGTGGTCGGCCCTAACGGTGCCGGTAAGTCCTCCATTCTGAAGATTATGGCCGGCCTGGACCAGCCTTCCAATGGCGAGGCTTTCCTGGATCCGGGTGCCACCGTGGGCATCCTGCAGCAGGAGCCGCCGCTCAATGACGAGAAGACCGTACGCGGCAACGTCGAAGAGGGCTTGGGCGATATCTTTGAAAAGAAGCAGCGCTTCGAGCAGATCGCCGAGGAAATGGCCACCAACTACAGCGACGAGCTCATGGAAGAGATGGGCAAGCTGCAAGAAGAGCTGGACGCCGCCGATGCTTGGGAGGTTGACTCCAAGATCGAGCAGGCAATGGAAGCTTTGCGTTGCCCGCCTTCCGACGCCCCAGTGACCAACCTTTCTGGTGGCGAGCGCCGTCGTGTAGCGCTGGCTAAGCTCCTGCTCACCGAGCCGGACCTGCTGCTGCTCGACGAGCCTACGAACCACCTGGACGCCGAGTCCGTGCAGTGGCTGGAGAAGCACTTGGCCGATTACCCGGGTGCAGTCTTGGCCGTGACCCACGATCGCTACTTCCTCGACCACGTCGCGGGCTGGATCTGTGAGGTTGACCGCGGCAAGCTCTATCCATACGAGGGCAACTACTCCACCTACCTGGATAAGAAGCAGGAGCGCTTGGAGGTTGCCGGCAAGAAGGACGCGAAGCTGCGCAAGCGCTTGAAGGACGAGTTGGAGTGGGTTCGCTCCGGTGCAAAGGCCCGCCAGGCCAAGAACAAGGCTCGTCTGGAGCGCTACGAGGAGATGGCTGCCGAGGCTGAGAAGTACAAGAAGCTCGACTTCGAAGAGATCCAGATTCCTACTCCGCCGCGCTTGGGTAATAAGGTTGTGGAAGTCAAGGATCTGCAGAAGGGCTTCGATGACCGCGTCCTGATTAAGGACCTCTCCTTCACCCTGCCGCGCAACGGCATCGTGGGCGTTATCGGCCCGAACGGCGTGGGTAAAACCACCCTGTTTAAGACCATCGTTGGCCTGGAGCAACCGGATGCCGGTTCCGTCGAGGTGGGCGATACCGTCAAGCTGTCCTACGTGGACCAGAACCGTGAGAACATCGACCCTGAGGCAACCGTCTGGGAGGTTGTCTCCGGCGGCCTAGATTACATTCACGTCGGCCAAAACGAGATGCCTTCGCGTGCTTACCTGTCCGCGTTCGGCTTCAAGGGCCCAGATCAGCAGAAGCCATCCAAGGTGCTTTCCGGTGGTGAGCGCAACCGCCTGAACTTGGCGCTGACCCTGAAGGAGGGCGGCAACCTGATCCTCCTTGACGAGCCGACCAACGACTTGGACGTGGAAACCCTCGGCTCGCTGGAAAACGCGCTGGAGAAGTTCCCGGGCTGCGCCGTGGTCATTTCCCACGACCGCTGGTTCCTGGACCGCACCTGTACCCACATCTTGGCCTGGGAGGGCAATGTGGAAGAAGGTCAGTGGTTCTGGTTCGAGGGCAACTTCGGCGATTACGAGAAGAATAAGGTCGATCGCCTCGGTGAAGAGGCGGCCCGTCCTTCTCGCGTGACCCACCGTAAGCTGACCCGCTAAGAAGTTGACGCCTTAACTGAGGAGAATGATGGCAACCCCAAGCGTGCACACGTACCGTATTCAAACCCGCTGGTCGGACTTTGATATGTACGGCCACATGATGAACGCTAACTATATCGAGCTCGCCCAGGAAGCGCGCCTGGCCTTTGCGAAGGAACACATCTATTCCAAGGGCCTCGACTTCATTGCGTTCGTGCGCCACCTGGATGTGGACTTCCTGCGTCCGATAGAGTTTAAGGACACCACTACGGTGGAGGTGGATACCGCAGTTTCCCAGATTGGTACCACCTCGTTTACCACCACTCAGCAGGTGAAGAACGCCCAAGGCGAGGTTGCGGCAACCGTGGATTGCGTGCAGGTAGTCATTGACCGTCAGCAGCAGACCCCGCGTCCATTGACGGATCAGGAAAAGGATATTCTGCACAATACCGCTGCCAACTAGCAGCGGAGCAGAGCACAGATTAGAAAGGCAGGGCCCGAAGGCATGGTCACCGAGACTCTAGAAATTGGAAGCGGTGGACCTGGCCTTCGGGCCCTTGTCACGCGCGCAGCTGGCTTGGACGCGGGCGCTTCGGTGCGGCTGCGCCAGCTGACTGACGACGTCGTCGATGTCTTCGTTACCACCCCCTTCGAGGTGGTTGCCTCCCGCCGCGTCCAAGGCGTCGCGTCCCGCGATGGGGCTGTGGTTTCCGCGGCCACGCTCGCCGAGCAGCTCAAAGAGCATGAATCTAGCGGCACGTTAGATTTGGGTCCTGCCCGCGATCCATCGTGGCCGGGAGCATTGCCGCCGGCGACTGGCTACAGTGTGGTCGATACCTTGCCAGTTACCGTTGTTCGTGAACTTTCCGATAAAGGTCAGCAACTGACCCGGCAATTTTCTGGCCCCATGGGCCCGCCGTCCAGCTTGTTGAATCAGACCGTTGTCACGGTGGAAGGCGATGGCGCCACGGTGGAAATTCCCATGCGCATGATCTTTGCCTGCACCAACCTGGGGCTTATTCCTGGATTTTCCGCCCCGATGGATGTGCCGCGGCACCTGCGGGTGGCCCAGCTGGGTCGTTGGGTGCGACTCGACGCCCCATTTGGCAGCATTTACCGTTCTACCCGCTTGTCCTTGTTCTAGCCTTCGCCGCCAGGGCACATACCCCTGGTGTTCAACAAACTCGGCGTGCCGGCGCCCCATAATGGGCGACATTGCCCGAAAAGTAGTCTGTCTTAGGGGGAGGGGGAGCCTGGGGTGGTGGCGCCCGAATCCTTGTGAATAGCGTGTTTAACCGGGGCGTTGGAGTAATGCTACCCCCGCAGTGTGAATTAGTTAGCAGAGCGCCGCGCGCAAACGTGTCCTGCGTTACTCTTACATGGTCGATGTAATTTCCTGCACTTACAAGGAGACTATGTAATGCGTATTGCTGTGCCGAAAGAAATCATGAATAACGAGAATCGCGTGGCTCTTACCCCGAGCGGCGCGCAGACCCTCGTTCAGGATGGTCACGAGGTCCTCATTGAGACCGGTGCCGGTGAAGGCGCTTCTTTCCCGGACTCCGAGTACGAGGCCGCGGGTGCCAGCATCGTTGGCACTGCGGAAGATACCTGGGCACAGGCAGAGCTGCTGTTGAAGGTGAAGGAGCCGCTCGAGGCTGAGTACCAGTACCTGCGCCCAGACCTCACCGTCTTCACCTACCTGCACCTTGCGGCGGACCGTCCGCTGACTGAGGCACTTGTCGACGCCAATACCACCGCCATCGCCTATGAGACGGTCACCGACCGCCACGGCACCCTGCCGCTTCTCACCCCGATGTCCCAGGTGGCTGGCCGCCTTGCTGCCATCGAAGGCACCCATCACCTGCTGTCCACCCAGGGTGGCCGTGGCCTGCTGGTCTCCGGTGTTCCGGGCACCCAGCCGGCACGCGTCGTAGTTATCGGCGGTGGCCAGGTTGGCGCGTCCGCTGTAGCTATGGCCCACGGTCTGCGCGCCGAGGTGACGGTGTTGGACCTCGATCCGCACGTTCTTCAGCGCTTCGATGATCAGTACGCTGGTGGCGTGCGCACCCTGATTTCCGATCCGGCCACGATCGATAAGGAACTGCAGGAAGCCGACCTCGTCATCGGTGCCGTACTTATTCCGGGTGCCGCCGCGCCGAAGCTGGTGCGTGAGGAGACCGTAAAGAAGATGAAGAAGGGCGCGGTGCTCGTCGACGTGGCTATTGACCAGGGCGGTTGCTTCGAAAACTCCAAGAAGACCTCCCACGATGACCCCACCTTCAAGGTGCATGACACCCTGTTCTATTGCGTAGCGAATATGCCGGGTGCGGTGGCCAATACCTCCACCCGCGCGTTGTCTTCTGCGACCCTGCCGTATATCCGCGCGGTAGCCAATGACAGCCTGGATGCCGCTATCAAGCGTTTCCCAGGTCTGGAAGGCGGCGTCATGACCCGCGGTGGCCGTCTGGTTTCCGAGCCAGTGCGTAAGGCCTTTGACTGGGAAGACTAATCTCCCCCCTGCATAGTCTGCGCTAGATACACCACAAGCCCGGCTCCCCGCTAGACACGGGGCCCGGGCTTGAGTTATCTGCGCTGAAGGGGTGGCGTGGTTACGGGGCCTTGTTGATCATCATGGCGGCCACGCGCTGCATGTGATCCCAAATCATCTCGCGGTAGGCGGGTGGGATGGTTTCCTCGTCGATGTCCGCGAGGGAGTTGCCCATGAGCTCTAGCCACCGATCGTGGGCGGTGATATCGATGGGGTAGGGGGCGTGGCGCATGCGCAGGCGCGGGTGCCCTCGGTTTTCAGAAAATAGCTGCGGGCCGCCCCAGTATTGCGCCAAGAACCAGGTAAGGCGCTGTTCTGCGCCTTCCCAGTCATTATCGGGGTACATCGGGCCAATGACATCGTCCTCTTTGACCTGGGAATAAAAGCCGTGGACGAGGCGCTCAAAGGTCTCCATGCCACCGATGGCCTCATAAACAGAATCCATTTACTCTTCTTCCTTGCGGGGATCGGTAATGCCGATGCCGTGTGGGTAGGGCGTGGTAATACCTTTAGTGTGCATGACATTGAGCACGCGCGATTGTAGGAAACGCTGAACGTCCCACTGCTTGCCTGGCAAGGTCTTGGTCGAGACGCGGAAGGAAACATAATCCGGCTCAAAGCCAGACATGCCGTCCACACGGGGCGTGCTGAGGATGAGCTTGCGCACCTTATCGTCCTGTGCGGCTTCTTTCACTGCGTCCTCAATGACTTCGCCAGCAACCTCTGGGTCATTAGAAAGGCCTACCGGAATCTGGATGCGGGCAACGGAGTACTCATCGGAGTGGTTGGCCACCTGGAGAATTTCACCGTTGCGCACGTACCACAGGGCACCATCGATATCGCGGACCGTGGTGATGCGCAGGGAGATGGACTCGACATCGCCAAAGACGCCATTGCCCAAATCAACCACGTCACCAATGCCGTACTGGTCCTCAATGAGCATGAAGATGCCAGAAAGGAAGTCCTTCACCAGCGCCTGTGCGCCAAAGCCGAGGGCGACACCGATGACACCGGCGGAGGCGATAAGCGGTGCTACGTTGACCTCTAACTCATCCAGGATGGCAATAACGGCCCACACCCAGACGAAGATGGCGGCGGCGGAACGGGCTACGCCGGCAAGTGTCTTGATGCGGGAGGCGCGCCGGGTCTCGCGGGTTTGGCGCATGGCCTCTTCTTGTTGGCTGAGCTCGGGACGATTGGCACGACTCTTGAACTTCCCGCGCAGGCGCTGCTTATCTAGTCCGGAAGACTTGATGCTATTTTCGGCCACTTTGTTGATGACTCTGCGGAGGAGCCAGTGGGCGATAATGGCCAGAATAAGGATGATGGCGATGCGAATGGGGCGCTCAATAAGCCAGCTTTGCACCTTCTCGTCATTCCAAAAATTGGACACGGACTCGATGGCCGAGTCCGTGGTGGAAGCGGCGGAGGCTAAAAATTGCGTATTCATCATTCTTTCTTAGTCGAGGACAATATGAACGGCGCCCATTGTAAGGGCAGAGGCTGAAAGGGGGATGTGTCGTGGGTGTGCGAGAGTGTGAAAATAAATACCTATCTCCCCGCTAGAAATGAACAGCTTGGTCTAGACTGTGGTGCTATGACTGAACGCAGCACGCAGAACCTCGCTCAAGGCTTTACGTCCCGTTCCATCCATGGCGGCTATCACCCGGATCCGCACATGGGCTCTATCAACGTGCCCATTTATGCCTCAACCACGTTTGCACAAGACGGCTTGGCGCAGCTGCGCGGCGGATTCGAATACGGCCGCGTGGCCAATCCGACCGTGCGCTCGCTCGAGCGCACCCTAGCGGCACTGGAAGGCGCGGAGTATGCACGCGTGTTTTCTTCCGGCATGGCCGCCGCCGATACCTTGATCCGCATCCTGGTGCGCCCAGGGGACCACGTCATTTTAGGCAATGATGCCTACGGCGGTTCCTACCGTTTGCTCAATGATTTCACTGAGTGGGGCGTGGAGATGTCCATCGTGAACACCAGCGATACCGCTGCGGTTGCGGCCGCGGTCCAGGAGAATACCAAGCTTATCTGGCTGGAAACGCCCACTAATCCGGCGCTAAATATTACCGATATTGCCGCGGTGGCCAAGATTAAGGGCAACGCGCAGGTGTTGGTGGACAATACTTTTGCCACGCCCTACCTGCAGAACCCACTGGAACTCGGAGCGGACCACGTGCTGCATTCGACCACCAAGTACCTGGGCGGGCATTCCGACGTGCTGGGTGGCGCGGTAGTTACTAATGACGCCCACGTGGACGAGCGCCTGCTCTACTTCCAGGGCAATGTGGGCGCGGTGAGCTCGCCTTTCGACGCCTACTTAACCGCCCGTGGCATCAAGACGCTGTCGGTGCGTATGGACCGCCATTGCGCGAATGCGCAGCGAGTAGCGGAATTCTTGCAGGCGCGACCCGAGGTAAAGCAGGTGCTCTACCCAGGGCTCAAGGAGCACCCGGGGCATGAGCTGGCAGCACAGCAGATGCGTGGCTTCGGCGGCATGATGTCCGTGCGCTTCCACAGTGCGGAGCATGCCAAGCAGATCTGCCTCAATACGCGGCTTATCTGCCTGGCAGAATCGCTGGGCGGAGTGGAATCGCTCATCGAGCATCCGAAGAATATGACGCACGTATCCGCGGAAGGGTCCGAGCTGGTGCCGCCGGAGGATCTGGTGCGCATCTCCATCGGTATCGAGGACATCGATGACCTGCTCGCGGACTTGGAGCAGGCCCTCGACGCGCTATAGGCCGCGGCACTGGGCCCATAGCGCAGGTGCGGTGGCTAGGAGCGCACCACGGCAAGGAGGGAACCGGCGGCCTTGTCGGTTTCCTGCAGCATGAGCGGGTCCGTGCCCGGCATGGGGGAAATGGTGGTGTCCGGCCACTGGGAATAGGTGGGGATGCCCACGATATGCAGGCGTGCATCCAACTCACCGTCCGGGTGAATGGTGCGGCGTGTGGCCCCATCCGTTTCCGGCGAACCGGTGGGCTGGCCGTGATCGGGGAAGGGGCGCACGCGGGCGGAATCCACCAAGCAGCGCGTCATGGCATCGCTGGCGGTGCGGATATCGGGGCGGTGCATAAAGGCGTCGACAAGCGTGGGCGCCGAAGCCGAGCGCGGGCCGGAGGTCAAGGTGAAGTGATCGGCCTCGATGGACACGGTGGGGTGATCGCCTAAGAAGTGGGCCAGGCCGGCGTCGACAAGCGCGAGCAACTGGCGCACGCGGAAGAGCGGCGGGCCGGAGCCGATCATCTGGCCAAAGGACATGACCTGGCCGTAGCGGCCGGTGCGGGACTCGCGGGTGTAGCGGCCCTCTGCGCCGAGGATGGAGGCCGGCTTGCGCGATTGCGAAAGCGACCACAGCGCGGCCTTGATGGGGGAGTCATGGCCGGCGGCGGCCTCCCGGATATCGCCTTCCATGGACTGGGCAATGTGCTCGGTGAGCTCAGCGATGTCCCCGGTAAACCCGGCAATCTGGTACATGAGATCGTTCATGTCCCATGGCTCGGTGACCATGGGCGCAATGGCCGCGCCTAGCTCATCGGGGGTGGTGGCATCGATGGCCTCGAGAATCTCTGCGCGCGGGCGCAGGAGGGAATCCGGGCGCACGCGCTCCAAGGTGGTGATATAGGCCTCGTAGCTATCGCGCGCGATGGCAGGCCAGACCTGGGCGTCAAAGTCGATGTCCTGGGTGCCACTGAGCTCCGCAATGACATTTTTCAGGCGGCGGCGCGGCATGGTAGGCGGCAGCTCGCCGTACTCGGACTTGGGGTGGTAGGGGTAGCCGCGGCCGGAGGAAATAATGAAGTTGGGCTCCTGGCCGCAAGGCTCATAGCGCAGGCCGGAGCGCGCGGAAGGGTCCTCCACGAATGTGCCGCCGCGCTCGATGGTGGTCAGCGCCATGATGTCATAAAAGCCCATGCCCAGACCGCGCACCAGCACGTCCTCGCCGCCCGGAATGGCGGCGTAGTCCTGCTCTACCGGGTTATTAGGGGCGATCCAGTTCAAGCCGGAAGCGGCCAACTGCTTTTCTTGCTCGTTGTATTCCGGAATCATCCAGCCATAGGCCAGCACCGTGGCATCGGCGCGCACCTCGGAGCCATCGGCCAGATGGAGGACGTCTATGCCCTCGTCCTCAGTGATGGTCTCCAACCTGCTGAAGTGATTCACGGTGGACATGCTCTTGGGTAGCCGCGCAATGACCACGTCATAGACCCAGCGCAGGTATTCGCCATATAGTGCGCGTGAAGGGTTGGATTCGGGGCGGGTAGCCGCGAGTTCCTCGCGGTAGTCCTGGGCAATATGTGCGGCCGGAGGGTGCTGCTCAAAAAGCTCGCGCTTGGCGGCGGAGATATTCTCGCCATCGCCGCGCAGCAGCTGAATCCACTCGTACTGAATGGGGCCCTCGAGCACCGGGGCATCAACGGTGGATCCGGGCTCGGTAAAGAGGGTGACCGCGCCGGCGCGAGTATTCATGCACAGGGTTTTGGTTTGGTCCGTTTCCCAGATGCGGCCGGCACCATGTTGGGCGTCATCAATGAGGTGGACGGTAATGGGGTCGCTGGAATCGTCCATGCGGGCAGAGAGGCGTTCCAAGATAGAAATGCCGCGCGGGCCCATGCCGACGATCGCGATTGCTGGAGTAGACATACCTCCTATCGTGCCACATTCAGGCCCTTTCAGGATCATTGGACCTGGCAGTAAGAATAAAATAGACTGTTCAGTCTACCGTGATCTTTTTATTAAGCCGTTTTGGCAGGTAATTCGGTAGACCGTCCAGTCTTGTAATTGGGGGTATGAGTGTGGTCTAATGGGCGAGTACTACTTAAGACTTAAAGGAACTCGAGCTTTTATGAAGCAACTTTCTCGGCTCCTGCGGCCCGTGGCCGCGGTCCTGGCCAGCGGCGCGCTAGCTCTCTCGCTTACCTCGTGCGCCTCTACTTCCCACGCCGCGGAAGATGGCATGGTCACCTATGTCGAGCCCAATATGTTCAACAACCTCTATCCACCCTCCGGCGGCTATTACCCCAACGGTGGTGTGCTCAATAACATCACGGACCGCCTGCTCTGGCAGGACCCGGATACCCTCGAGCTGCACCCGTGGATTGCGGAGGAGATGCCCAAGGCAAACAAGAACAACACCGAATTCACCTTCAAGATTCGCAAGGGCGTGACCTACTCTGATGGTTCCCGCCTGGATGCCGCGAACGTGAAGAAGAACTATGACCTTTATGCCCTAGGCGATGAGGACCGCATGCTCACTCCATCGGAGCAGCTGCCCAACTATGAAAAGTCCGAGGTCATCGATGACTACACGGTGAAGTTCTACTTCAGCGAGCCTTCCCCGGGCTTCCCGCAGTCGACCTCCGTGATGAACCAGGGCCTGCTTTCTAATGCCACCCTGGATTTGGACGACACCGGCTTCGCGCCGGGCAACGCCACCGCGATTTCCGGTTCTGGTCCCTTCGTCATTGAGGAAGAAGAGCTGGGCACCAAGCTGGTGCTCAAGAAGCGCGAGGATTATGACTGGGCGCCCCCGGCCCGCAAGGACCACCAGGGCCCGGCCGATATTGAGGGCATCAATATCGTGCTCGCGGCCGAAGACTCCGTGCGCGTGGGCTCGCTTGTAGCCGGCCAGTCCGATGTCGCGCGCCAGATCGAAGCTCCCGATGAGAAACACCTGAAGGATCAAAACCTGCAGATTTTCGCCGCCCCTACCCGTGGCGTGAACAATAGCTTCCACTTCCACTTCCGCCATCCACTCTTGGAAGACAAGCGAGTGCGCCAGGCCATCATCCACGCCATTGACCGCGACAACATCCTGGACACTCTCTTTTCTGATTCCTACCCCAAGGGCACATCGATTCTGGCCAAGACGGCTATTGGCTATAAGGATCAGTCCGCGAACTATGCCTTCGATCCAGAAGAATCCAAGCGCCTGCTCGATGAAGCCGGCTGGCG
The DNA here is from genome assembly GCF_030229215.1 of Corynebacterium sp. MSK150. NCBI lineage: Bacteria > Bacillati > Actinomycetota > Actinomycetes > Mycobacteriales > Corynebacteriaceae > Corynebacterium > Corynebacterium sp. MSK150. The sequence continues at coordinate 13,523 of NZ_JASPHM010000020.1, read as the reverse complement.
CCCAGGTGAAGAGGGCATTCGCGAAAAGGACGGCAAGCGCCTGTCCGTGACCTTCAATGAAGCCGTCCCACAGCCGCGCTCTAAAGAGATGTTCACCAAGGCCCAGGAGATGCTCAAGAACGTCGGCATCGAGGCCAACCTCAACCCAGGTGACCGCTCTGCGCAGCAAAAGGCCATGAAGGACCAAGATACCGTGCAGGTACGCCACACCATGACCGGCCGTGCCAATGTGGACACCTTGGCCACGTGGCTGGATGGCACCGGGCGCAATTCTTTCCTCAACTATGACGAAAAGACCGATAGCTTTGGCGATGAGAAACTTCAGAAACTGGTGGAGGACTACTTCAACCTCAGCAGTGAGAAGGATCGCCTCGCTATGACCGGCCGCATGCAGGACTATCTGTCCGAACAGGCCTATATCCTGCCCATGTTTGAAGAGCCGCAGGTCTATGGTTTCCAGCCCTATATCGAGGGCTTTAGCACCGAGGCCATCGGCCGCCCATCGTTCTATGCGGTAGACATCAACCCCGCAGAAGGGGAGTACTAAACTATGAGCCTGAAAACTATTGCCCTGCGCATCGGCCAAGCCGTGCTCGTCATCTGGGCAACCTTCACCCTTTCTTTCATCCTCCTAGCAGCACTGCCGGGTGACGCCGTTGCGACCCGCTATGACAACCCCAACTTGGGGCTCAACGCCGAGCAGCTGGCCGCCATCCGCGAGGTTTATGGTGCCGATGAACCGATCGTGAGCCGCTATTTCAGCGCGCTCGGCGGATTCCTCACCGGTGATTTCGGCTTTTCCGTCGCCACCGGTACCGCCGTATCGGAAATGCTGGCAGATGCCCTTCCCTCCACGCTGGCGCTGGCGGTCTTCGCCTTTCTCGTAGGCGTGGTCTTGGCTTTCGTGGTGGCTATTGTCTCCACCTTTGGTCCATTTTCTTGGCTGCGCAGTTTCTTTCGCAGCTTGCCTTCCGTGATGGTTTCCCTGCCCACCTTTTGGATCGGCATCATTTTGATCCAGATATTCTCCTTTGGCTTGGGCTGGGTGCCGGTCATCGGCGCGAGCGACGCCCAAAACCTCATCCTGCCGGTCATTACCCTGGGTATCTTCGTGGCCGCGCCGCTGGCGCAGGTGCTGCTGCGCTCCATCGATGAGGTCATGGATATGTCCTTCGTGCAGGTCGTGCGCGCCAAGGGTGCTAGCGGCGCCTGGTTGTTGTGGCGCAACGTCTTGCGCAACGCGTTGCTGCCGGCGCTGACCATGGCTGGCCTTACCTTTGGTGAGCTCGTCGGCGGCTCAGTGGTGACGGAAGCGGTCTTCGCCCGCCACGGCATTGGCGCGCTGACCGTGGATGCGGTGGCTAACCGTGATACCTCGGTGCTGCTGGCCATCGTGGTGCTTGCCGCCGCCGTCTTTGTCCTTATCAATCTGATTGTGGACCTGCTCTACCCAGTGCTTGACGTGCGCCTGCGCGAGCGCGAGCAGGAGGCTGCACCTAGCTCCGCCACCGCTGCCACCACCGCCGATACCACCGCAACGAACGAGAAGAAGGTCCAAGCATGAAGCTTAAATCCACACAGCTGAAGCTCACCCCGGGCACCATCATCTCGCTGATTGTGCTGGGCCTGGCGGTGCTCTGCGCCCTGTTCCCCCAACTATTTACCTCCCAGGACCCTAACCAGGGTGGTGACACCACGGCGCTCTTGCAACCCAGCTTCCAACACTGGTTTGGCACCGATGCCGTCGGCCGCGATCTCTATACCCGCGTGGTCTATGGCGCGCGCCAATCTCTACTCGGCGCGCTGCTGGCCGTCCTTTTCGGCCTCATCGTCGGCACCATCTTGGGCATCATCGCCGGCGTGCGCCGCGGCTGGGTCGATGCCGTCATCATGCGCATCGTGGACGTGCTGCTGTCCATCCCCGGACTCTTGCTCTCCCTGTCCGTCATCATTGTGCTCGGACACGGCATTTTCAATGCCGCCATCGCCGTAGGTATCACCTCCGTGGCCACCTTTGCGCGCCTTGCACGCTCCCAGGTGCTCAGCGTCGCCGGCTCCGATTTCGTCGAGGCCGCCTATGGCTCCGGCGGTTCTTCCTTCCAGGTGCTCGTGCGCCATATTCTTCCCAATTCACTCACTGCGGTATTCGCTGTAGCAGCCCTGCAATTTGGCCTGGCCATTTTGCAGCTAGCCACCCTAGGCTTCCTGGGCTATGGCGCACCGCCCCCAACCCCGGAATGGGGCTTGCTCATCTCTGAATCGCGCGATTACATCGCCACGGCCGGCTGGTTGACCATCGCCCCGGGAATTGTCATCGTCGCTGTGGTCCTCGCGGCTAACCACCTCAGCCAGACACTGCGAAAGGCGGCCTAATGTCCCTGCTTAGCATTAGTGATCTATCCATTACCTACCGCACCGCACACGGTGAGGTAGAAGCGGTAAGCGGCATTGAGCTCGAGGTAAAACCTGGCGAGATGACCGCCATCGTGGGCGAGTCCGGTTCCGGCAAGTCCACCTCCGCCATGGCCGCCATTGGCCTGCTGCCAGACAATGCCTCGATCGTTTCTGGCACCATTACTTTCGACGGCCACGACGTTACCCAGTATTCCCAAAAGCAATGGCGGGAGCTGCGCGGTCGCCGCATTGGTTTGATTCCGCAGGATCCCAATAACTCGCTTAACCCGCTCAAGACCATCGGTGCCTCGGTGGAGGAGGGCATGGCCATCCATGGGCAGGGCGATAAGGCCTCCCGGAAAAAGCATGCACTGGAGCTTTTGGAGCGCGTGGGCATTGATGATCCGCAGCGCCGCTATCACCAGTACCCGCATGAGCTTTCCGGCGGAATGAAGCAACGCGTGCTTATCGCCGCAGCTGTGGCTTTGGAGCCAGAGCTCATCATCGCCGATGAGCCTACCTCCGCGCTCGATGTCACCGTGCAGAAGATCATCCTGGACCTCCTGGATGAGATGCGCGAAGAGCTCACCATGGGCATACTTTTCATTACCCATGATCTGGCCGTGGCAGGCGACCGTGCCAATAACATCGTGGTGATGGAAAAGGGCACCGTCCGCGAGTCGGGCGTTGCTGCCCGCGTCCTCACCGACCCCCAGCATGCCTACTCCAAGCGCCTGCTTGCCGACGCCCCCTCGCTCACCGCCCCCACTTCCTCCCAGGCCGCAGCTCCTGTGCGGGCCGCCGCGCCCGCGCAACACGAAACCTTGCTCGAGGTGGAAGGGCTGAGCCAACGCTTCGGGGATTTCACCGCGGTGGAAGACATCAACTTTTCCGTGGCCCGCGGCACCACCCATGCATTGGTGGGGGAGTCTGGCTCCGGTAAGACAACCACCGGCCGCGCCATTTCCTTGTTGAGCACGCCCACCTCCGGCAGTATTCGCTTGGGCGGGGAAGAGATTAGCTCCGCCCGTGGCAAGCGCCGTCGCGAGCTGCGCCGTTCGATCCAGATGGTCTACCAAAATCCTTTTGGCTCGCTGGATCCGCGCTTGAGCATCGGCGATACCATCGCCGAACCGGTGCGCAATTTCACCGGCGCTTCCAAGCGGGATGCGCGTGCCAAAGCACGCGAATTTCTTGATTTGGTGGCCTTGGATTCTTCCATGGCTTCCCGCCGTCCCCGCGAGCTCTCCGGTGGCCAGCGCCAGCGCGTGGCCATCGCCCGCGCCATGATCATTGAGCCCGATCTCGTGGTGCTCGATGAGGCCGTGTCCGCGCTCGACGTCACCGTGCAGGCGCAGATCCTGCGCTTGCTCGACGAGCTACAGCGCGAGCTGGAGCTTACCTATATCTTCATCTCCCACGATCTGGCGGTAGTCAACCAAATTTCCGATACCGTTTCCGTGCTCTCCCACGGCACGCAAGTGGAATCCGGACCTACCGCGCAGGTCTTTGCGCACCCGGAAACCGAGTACACGCGCCAGCTAATTGACGCCATCCCAGGCTCCCGCTATCGTGCCGGAGACCTAAACTTGGGGCTATAACCGCGCCCCAGAAAGGTTGGACTGAGAATATGACCGACATTATTAATGAGCTCTCCCACGCCAGCGCCGAGGTGCAACAGCTGCGCCGTGCGCGCCACGATGCACAGGACAATGCGCAGCTAAGCTTTAGCGCTTTGCTCGAGCCTGCAGAACCAGGCGAGTTCTCCTATACGGAGCGCTATGCCGTAGCGGCTTTTACCGCTGCAATCTACCGGGCACGCGAGGCTGCGGATTTCTACTTCGACTTGCTGGAAGATGAGGCCGACGAGGACCTTGTTGCCGCCGTGCGCGCCGCGAGCCAGCGCGGCGTGTCCACCGGCCCGTATCACCAGGGTGATTTCCTTATCTTCGGCGATACCGCCGCGGAAGCCGCGCTGGGCACGCGCCTAGCTGCCGCCTTCGACTGGGCGCACCTTCTGGCTTTCCACCCCAAGGAGGCCTCCCCACAGGCGATAGGGCACCTCGATGCCGCAGGATGGTCCGCTACGGAAATTGTCAGCCTGTCCCAGCTGGTGGCATTTTTGGCCTTCCAGCTGCGTGTGGTCCACGGCCTGCGCGTACTTTCTGGCGAGGAGCCCGCATCCCACCCCGCAGCCGAGCGCGCCGCTGGCGTGGCCGATCCGGGTTGGGAGGTAACCGCGAACACGTTGCAGCCCAATACTGTGCTGCCGGACCACTTTGTCAACCACTCCCTGGGCTGGAAGCCCTGGGTAGAGGCGCTGGCGAAGGAGGATTTCACCGCGGTGCATACTGATGCCCTCATTAAGCCAGAGCGTATCGATTCCGAGTACTTCCGCTTGCTCGCCCGCGACCCTGCGGCCTTGAAGGCGCGCACGCTGACTGACCTGGACATTTTCTATAACACCGAAGGCGGGCTCTCCCGTGCGGACCGCGAGCTCGCCGCTACTGTGGCTTCGCGCTACAACGGCTGCGAGTACTGTGCCTCCGTGCACCAGGCGCGGTGCGTCCAGGAAGGTGGCGACCGTGAAATCGTAGACCGCCTCTTGGACGAGGGCATCGACGCCGACCTTGGCTCAAAGGAGTGGGACCTTATCCGTCGCGCCGCCGTGGCGCTGACGGAAACCCCGTTTGCCTTCGATGCGGCACTATGCGCGGACCTGCGTGGGGCGGGATTCGATGAGCAGTCCATCTTGGACCTTATCTACGCTTCCTCCTTCTTTAACTGGGCTAATCGCTTGATGCTCACCTTGGGCCAGCCGGACGTGCCTAAGCGCTTCCGCTAACTGCCTACCGGCGGCGACTGCTCCGGCGCGGCGCTGAAAGCAAAGGATCCCTATGATGGGGCGGCATGACTGATACAAAGAATGCCACCGCACCAGCACACGCGGACAGCGAAACCCCGCAGAAGGTCGCCGTCGTCACCGGCGCTACCGGCGGCATGGGCCGCGAAATCATCGCTGACCTGGCCGGTGATTACCATGTGTACGCACTGGGGCGTAGCGCGGCGGATCTGCCCGAATCGGACTCCATTACGCCGGTAGCCATCGACCTCGTCGCCGGCCTCGATGAAGGCATGAAACTGCCGGAGCTGGACCGCGTGGACGTGCTCGTCCACGCTGCTGCACGAGCTACCAAGTACTCCGTGGAGGAAGCCACGCCGGAAAATTGGCGTGCGCACATGGACCTCAACGTGCATGCCCCTGCAGAACTGACCCGCGCCTTGCTGCCGCAGCTGCGCAAAGCGGAAGGCACCGTGGTCTTTATTAACTCTGGCGCTGGACGCCACAGCTACGGCGATAACGTCATCTACGCGGCGACCAAGCACGCGTTGTATGCACTCGCCGATGGACTGCGCATCTCTGAGCCGGGAATCCGCGTATCCACCGTGGCTCCAGGGCCTACCGATACCCCGATGCTTAAGGGGTTGCAGGATTATGATCCCTCCCAGGTTATTGCCCCGGCTGAGGTGGCTCGTGCCATTCGTACCGTGGTAGAGGCAGGCCCCACCACTCAGCTGACGGAAATCCAGGTCAGGCCGCGAATCGAGTTACATCTGCGCAAGTAGGAACGCAAGTAGTGGTAATGGACATCACACATTAATGGGTTTGGTTTCCAGGGGTGTCCATTACACTCGGGGGCTGTGAATTCCCAAAGCCGAAAGCGGCCCGCCTATCTCCGTATCTCGGATGCCCTACGCGATAAGATCGAACGCAATGAATTAGAACCCGGTCAGCGTTTTCCTACCGAACGCGAATTGGTCCGGGAATTTCATGTTGCGCGCATGACCGTGCGCCATGCTTTAGACATATTGGAGGTAGAAGGCCTCATTGACCGCCGCCGCGGGCGCAGTGGTGGCACCTACGTGCGCACGGTTCCCCCTACACTGAGCCTGACCAACAAGGACAATATCGTCACCCAGCTGCGCGAGCGCGGGCACGACACCGCCGTACGCGTGGTCTCCGTTAACAAAGCCCACGTGCCCAAGCATGTGGCAGCGGTACTGGGTGTTAGCGATTCCACCTTTGCGTGGGATATCAAGCGCCTCTATACCGTCGATGGCAAGCCCGTCATCCTTTCGCGCTACACCATCCCGGTAGATATGGCTCCCGATCTCAATCAGCACGATCTGCGCGAGCCCATCATGGAAATCCTGGCTGGCTACAACCTCAAGCCCGTCTTTAAGCGCGAGAGCATGCGCGCCGCTACCGCTCGCACCGAAGAGCAGAAACTATTGCACGTGAGCCGATCGCACCCGCTGCTTCGGTTCGTGCGACTGTTAAAGACTAAATCGGGCGCGGTCTTTGCCTATATTGAAGAGTCGCTGCGCTCTGATATCGCCAACGTCGAGGTGGTCCTGGGTGAGGATCCCGCGCCGCAACCCCTACCGGGCCAGGGCAACGGCGCGGGAAAGCCGGCTTAGCCAGCGTCTACCTGGCGGTTGCGCAGCGCGCGGGCCACGCGGTCACGCTGCTCGGTGACGGTACGGCGCAAACCACCCGGCAGCTCCTTCTTCAAGAAGGCATCGGCGCGGTCCAGGCCCTTGTGCGTGATATCCCAGGAAGGGAAGAGACCCGTCACGGTGGTCAGTGCCACCTCGGAGGACTGGGAAGACCATACCTTTTCTGCGATGTCGAAGAACTCCGCGGTGGGCAGGAATTCATCGCTATGCGGGTAGAGCAGGCCTTCCAGCTTGGAGGTGAGCTCGCGGTTGGTGAGATTTCCCGCCACGATTTCTTCCCATACCGCGCGCTTGTTCTCGGCGGTTGCCACGGCTGCGCGGGCACGCAGGGAAGAGTAGTAGCCGGTGGCGGAGTTATCGCGCTCGAGTTGCGCATCCGCGGCGGCCGGGACGTCCTCTACCGCGCCATCGGCGGCAAGTGCCGCCAGTGCGGACCAGCGCAGCCCCGCATCCTCGGAGGACTCGAGTACGCCGCGCAGATAGTCGCGCGCGCTATCGTGCAGGCGAATCTTAGCCAATGCTTGAGTGCAGATGATGGAGCGCTGGGCATCGGAGCTGTGGGTACCGTCAAGGAGGGCGTCGGCAAGCAGGGTGCTCTGGGCGGCCCAGTGCGGATCGGCATAGTTCTTCAGCGCGCTAGACGCCTGCAAGACAATGCGTTCGAGGACGGCGAGCTCCGTCTCTGCCTGCATGCCGCGGGCAACCAGCTGGATGAAATCGCGGGCGCGCATAGTACCGGCGCGGGTCATCTCCCACGCGGTAGACCAGCACAGGGTACGGGCCATGGGATCGGCGAACTTATCAATATTGTCCAGTAGGAATTGCAGGGAACCCGCGTCCAGCTCGATGAGGCAATAGGTCAGGTCATCGTCGTTGGGTAGGAGGAAGTCAATGTCTCCCAACTGGCGGCCGATGAGCTCTGGAATCTCGGTGGAAGCGCCATCGATATCCATCTCGATGCGATCGGTGCGCACCACCTTGCCATCCTGCAGGTTATACAGGCCTACCGCCACGCGGTGGGTGCGCAGGGTATCGCCGCCCTGGGTGAGGTAAGCATGCGTAATCGTGCCGGACTCATCCGCATTGAGCGCCACGCTGAGCGTATTGATGCCGGAGGTCTTGAGCCACTGTTGCGCCCAGAAGGAAAGGTCGCGGCCGGAGGCCTCTTCCAGGTGGCGCAACAGATCATCAAAGGTGGCATTGCCCCATGCATGGGCGGCGAAGTGGCGGCGCACACCGGCGAGGAAGTTGTCGCGGCCGACATAGGCCTGCAGCTGCTTGAGCACCGAAGCGCCCTTGGCATAGGTGATGCCATCGAAGTTTTGCTCCACTGTTTCGATATCGCTGGCATCGGTGGAAATCGGGTGGGTGGTCGGCAGCTGATCCTGCTGATAAGCCCAGGATTTCTCCACATTGGCAAAGGTCACCCACGCGGTATCGTATTCGGTTTCCTCTGCTTGGGAGATGGCGGCGGACCAGGTGGCGAAGGACTCATTGAGCCACAAATCGTCCCACCACTGCATGGTGACCAAATCACCGAACCACATATGGGCTAACTCGTGCAGGACGGTATCGGCGCGGCGCTCGTACTTGTAGTGCGTGGCCTGGGAGGTAAAGACGTACTCATCGCGAATGGTGACGCAGCCGGCATTCTCCATCGCGCCGGCGTTGAACTCCGGCACGAAAATCTGGTCATACTTGCCAAAGGGGTAGGGGAAACCGAAGTTGCGGTGGTAGAAATCAAAGCCCTGCTTGGTCTCAGTAAATAGGCGCTCGGCATCCAGTGCGTGGGCGAGCGAAGCGCGGCAGTAGATGCCGAGTGGCACCTCGAGTTTTTGGGCCGGCTTGCCCTCTGGGTGTGCGGTCAGCTCGCCGCGCCAGGTATCGGTGACCTCGTGGTACGGGCCGGCGCACAGGGCTACCAGGTAGGTGGACAACGGATAGTCAATAGCCGTGCTGGCTACATCGCCTTCCCAGCTCACCGGGCCATTGCTAATGATGGTCCACTCTTCGGGCGCCTTGAAATGCAGCGCGTAGGTGGCTTTCATATCCGGCTGGTCAAAGCAGGCGAAGACGCGCTTGGCATCGGCGGTTTCGAACTGGGTATAAAGGTAGACCTTGTCATCGGCAGGGTCTACAAAGCGGTGCAGGCCCTCACCGGTGCGGGAGTACGGGATCGTGGCGGTGACTTCCAGTGTGTAATCGGCTACTTGGAGGCCAGACAATGGAATGCCATAGGTGGGGTTATAGGAAGCAGTGGGCAGGGGATTGCCGTTGAGACGTACCTCATGGATTTCCTCGGCGCGTAGATCGATAAAAGTGGAGCCGATCTCTCGCGAGGCAAAGCTCACCTTCGTGGTGGACAGGAAGTGGGTGTCTGAATACTTGAGGTCTAAAGTGACATCGTAGTGGTCCACCTCGATCATTCGGGAGCGCTGAACCGCTTCCTTGCGAGTCAGGTTTATAGAGGTCATGGCCTATATTCTCCTTCTAAGCCGAAAATAGTTCTGCATCCACAGTAGTCGTGCACCTAGGCTGGTGGGGCAAACTTTTTCAATCAGAGGAGTATTTATGGCTGACGCAGTAAAGTTCTGGTTCGACGTATCCTGTCCCTTCGCTTGGGCCACCTCGCGCTGGATTAAGGAAGTGGAAAAGGTGCGCGACATTGAGGTGGAGTTCGAGCCTATGTCCTTGTCCGTGCTTAACGACGGCCGCGATCTAGACTCCACCTACATGGACATGATGAAGGCTAACTGGGGCCCAGCCCGCGTCTTTGCCAAGGTCAAGGCCGAACGCCCTGAGAAGGTAGACGAGCTCTACACTGCGATGGGCACCCTGGTTCACGCCAAGGGCAATGGCGGGCGCACCGGCTTTGGCGCTTATGACGACATCATCGCTCAGGCCCTAGCGGAGGTGGACCTCCCAGCAGAGTTCGCCGAGGTAGCCAATACCGAGGATTATGACGAAAAGCTGCGCGAGTACCACCACAACGGCATTTCTTCTGTGGGCGATGAGGTGGGTACCCCGGTTATCAAGCTGGGCGAGACCGCCTTCTTCGGCCCAGTCATTACCCGCATCCCTACCGGCGAAGAAGCAGGCGAGCTTTTCGACGCCTCCCTGCGCCTTGCCCAGTTCCCTTACTTCTTCGAACTCAAGCGCTCCCGCACCGAGATGCCGCAGGTAGAGGAGAACTAAGCGCTTTTCTGTCGGCGGCGCAGCTCAACTGCGGCGCCGACGCACAGCGCGATGGTCAGCGGGGTCAAGATGAATGCCGGAAGGCCCGCAATATTAATAGCGGGCAGCGCCATGCCGGCTCGAAAGTCATCCCACGCAACAAGTACCCAGGAAGCCCATGAGGCGCCGGCAAGAAGCGCGATAATGCCGGCCGCAATAGCTCCCCCGTTGGCCCGCGGATTTCCGCGCACCTTCTGCGCAATCCACCATATGCCCAAGCCCACGTGCGCCAACGTTGCTAGGATGCTGGCGATAAGCGGCAAGAGGAAGCCTCCGCTGCCGGATACCATAACGCCTAGCATAATGAGGCAGGCTAGAAGGGTCCCGCCGTATAGCGTGAGGACCGGTTTGGTTATAGGCATGGCTTTCCTCCTTTTATAGTGATAGCAACCGACCGCGAGCCTATCAGGAATTTATAATGCGAAACAGGGCGGGCGCTAAGCCTCCTCAAGGCGCGCCGGGCCGGTAGGATAAGGGCCATGCGCGTATATCTAGGAGCAGACCACGCAGGTTTTGAAACCAAGAACCTGATCGCTGAACACCTCACTAAACAGGGCCACGAAGTCATTGACTGCGGCGCCCATACCTATGATGCTGAGGACGATTACCCGGCATTTTGCATCGAAGCGGCACAACGCACCGTCAATGACCCAGGCTCCCTGGGCATCGTGCTTGGTGGCTCCGGCAACGGCGAGCAGATTGCCGCCAATAAGGTCAAGGGTGCTCGTTGCGCACTGGCGTGGTCCGCAGAGACCGCCCGCCTTGCCCGCGAACACAACAATGCCCAGCTCATCGGCATCGGTGGCCGCATGCATACCGAGGAGCAGGCACTGGAAATTGTTGATGCCTTCCTGGACCAAGAATGGTCCCGCGCGGAGCGCCACCAGCGTCGCATTGACATCTTGGCGGAATACGAGCGCACCGGCATCGCTCCGGAGCTGCCGGAGGCCTAAGCCACGCAGAATAAACGCCGCGGACCAAAGCTGGTTCCGCGGCGTTTCTTTGTGTTTCGGCCAGGCATAGCTAAGGCGCTAAGCCTTAGGCGTCATTCATGTCATTCGGGTGCGGACCGCCGCGCCCCTCTTCGCCCTCATCCAGGGCGGTGATGGCAGCCATCTCGTCCTCGGTGAGCTCGAAGCCAAAGACGTCGAAATTCTCCGCGATGCGCGATGGCGTGGCGGACTTAGGGAAGAGAATGACGCCATTCTGCAGGTGCCAGCGGATGACGACCTGCGCTGGGCTGACATCGTGCGCCGCAGCGGCGTCGGTGACCTCGGGCGCGTCCAAGATATCGCTCTTACCCTGGCCCAAAGGCCCCCATGCCTCGATAGCTACGGTGTGGGCGCGGAAAGCATCCAGCTCGCGCCACCGCTGCAGGTAAGGGTGAAGCTCAACCTGATTGACCGCCGGCTTGACGTCGGTCTTGAGCTCCAGCTCCTCCAAGTGTTCCAGCTCAAAGTTGGAGACGCCGATGGACTTTGCCTTGCCCTGCTTCTGCAGCTCAATGAGCTGCTGCCAGGCCTCGACGTAGGTTCCCTTCGCCGGGGTGGGCCAATGGATGAGGTAGAGATCCACATACTCTAGGCCGAGCTTTTCCAAAGACTCATCAAGTGCTGCGGCGGCATCGGTCTGGCGGTCATTCCACAACTTGGTGGTGACAAACAGCTCCTCGCGAGGGATGCCGGATTTGGCAATAGCCTTACCTACGCCTTCTTCATTGCCATAGATAGCGGCGGTATCGATATGGCGATAGCCCACCCGCAGGGCCTCGGCTACCAGCGCTTCGGTCTTGTCCGGGTCCATCTGGAATACGCCGAAGCCCAGCTGCGGGATGGTATTGCCGTCATTCAGGGTGATGTTAGGTACGCTCATGCGCCCCAGACTACCTATCTACTGCAGCGGGCCGAGCGTGATGAATTTATTCCACGTCTCCCACTCATCTTGCAGGCGGGCTCGCTCATGGGGTGGGGTAGCGGTGTCGTCGATAAGCGCGGCATCTATCATGCGCACGCCATTGTCAAAGAACAACGCGGCGTGCCCCGAGGCGCCGTGGCGCAGCACCGGAACCAGGTTCAACCCATCGAAGGACAGGCGGGCATTGGGTCGCACATCCAGCCCGGCAATGGCGGCGAGGGTAGGAGCCAAGTCAATAGGGGAGACCAGCTCGTTATTCTCCCCGCTTTCCGCCACGCCCGGCCACAGCACTGACATTGGGGCATTCCCGCCCAGCAGGGAGCAGACGGCAATGACGCCTTCAACCTGGTCGAGTTCCTCCAGGCTGGGCTGTTCTAGGAGGCGAAAGACGTCTTCACCGGCCGGTTGCGTGTCTTCGCGGACCTCATAGCCCACCCCAGCAAAAACCTCGCTGATGCGCGTGGTGGCCTGGCGCTGCGGGTACTGGCCGGTCAGGGTGCCGCGGCGGGAGTCCGCATACGTTTCCGAAGGCACCCACGTGTTTTTAAACCGAACGCCGCGCAGTGCGGTCTCAGGCGCATGGTCAAAGGTCGCAAGAGTGATATCCATGGACTCAATTCTATGCTTGCCGACGCCCCCTTCGGCCAACTTTGCCCACACAAATCACCGCCGCGGATCTAGTCGAGCTCTAGTCCCTCGATGCCGTGCACAGTTACGGTCTCTGAGAGCGGCGCGCGGCCCGGAGCCGTGTTAAAGACTGGGCTAGATTCATCGGCCGTACCAAAGGTAATGGCGGTGACCAGCTTGTAGTCCTCGTCCACGCCGAGGAATTTACGTGCGGTTGGCGCAATCAGGGAAATCATGCCTTGCGGGATGCCGTGATAACCATGTGCCTCGAGGGAAAGCAGGAAGTTTTCGGTGTAGGTTCCCTGGTCAAAGGCGGCGCGGATGCGGTCGCCCATCGGCGGGATAAAAAGCAGTACCGCATGGGGTGCGCCAAAGAAGCGCAGGTTTTCGCGGATGAACTCTACGCGGCCTTCTTTATCTTCGCGCTTAATGCCAAGCAGCCCGTACATTTTGGCGGCCAGTTCCTGGGAACGCTGGGGGTGGATGCCCTCACCGTAATCGGTGGTGAAGTCTGGGCTAAGGCCGTTGGTATCGAATTCCTTAATCAGCGCAGCGCTGAGCTCCTTGAGCTTTTCCCCTCCCACCACGTGCACGTGCCACGGCTGGGTATTGGAGTTGGACGGTGCGGATTGAGCATCCTCCAAGACCTGCTTGATGTCTTCTACCGGCATGGGTTCCGGCAGGAACGCACGGGGAGAATGGCGGTTGCGGATAAATTCGGAATACTTATTGGTTGAAGTCATGCGCGCCACCCTACGGGTTAAGGGTCAGAAAGTGTGTCTGGAAACGGGGATTTTTAGGCTCTGACCTTTGAGTTAACGTCAAATATACGC